>JAFECV010000200.1 GCA_018241985.1 Pseudomonadota bacterium
CAGCAGGATGCCCGGCCAGCCCGGGCCGAGCACCACCGTCATCTCGCCGGCCGGCGCCGGCCGCGATTCGAGATTGGTCAGCGCGGCACCGACCGCCTCGTCCACGTACTTCGCGATCACGTCGTCGTCGAAGTAGGCCAGGCCGAAGCGCCCGCCGCCGCCGGCGTTGCCCATCTCGCGCCGGCTCGCGCCGGCCACGGTCTGCTCGGCGATCACCATCACCGACAGCCGCACCAGCGGGCGCACGTCGGCCGCCAGCGTGCCGTCGGCGCGGGCGATCAGCACCACGTCGTACTCGCTCGCAAGGCCCGCCATCACCTGCACCACGCGCGGATCCTTCGCGCGCGCGAGCCGCTCGACGCGTTCCAGCAGCGCGACCTTGGCGCTGCTGCCCAGCGTCGCGATCGGATCCAGCTCCGGGTACAGGTTGCGGCCGAGCGCTATCTTTTTGGGTGCAACCCGTGCACGTCCGGAGCCGGCTCCAGCGCTGATCGTTCGAACTGTGCGGGCCGCGTCGAGCAGCGTGGCGGCGGAGATCTCGTCGGAATACGCGAACGCCGTCTTCTCGCCGCTGACCGCGCGCACGCCCACGCCCTGGTCGATGGAAAAGCTCCCGGTCTTGACGATGCCTTCTTCGAGGCTCCAGCCCTCGGACCGGGTGTACTGGAAGTACAGGTCTGCGTCGTCGACGCGGTGCGCGCGGATTTCGGCCAGCGCATGGCTCAAGTCGGCTTCCGACAGGTCGAACGGTTCGAGCAGCAGGCGCTGCGCGACGGCGAGGCGCTCAAGGACAGGTTCGCGAGAGATCATCGAATCATTTTAGGCCGGCCGGCGGCGCGTCGCCTGTCATCTGCAGGAGCTTGAACAGGCTCGCGTCATCCTCATCGGCCAGCCCTGCATCGACCGCGCGGCGGAACAGTTCGCTCGCCACGCGGCCGAGCGCCGGCTCGAAGCCGGCGGCGCGCGCCGCCTCCAGCGCGAGCCGCGTGTCCTTCGCCAGCAGCGTGGTGTGCGCGCGCGGCGCGTAGTCGCCGGCAATCGCGCGGCGCATCCGGTCCGAGCCGATCCAGCTCTGCCCGCTGGACTGCTCGATCACGTCCAGCGTCGTCGCGGCATCGAGCCCGAGGCGCTTTGCCAACGCCAGCACCTCGGCCGCGCCGGCGAGGTTGATGCCGGCCGCGAGGTTGTTGACCAGCTTGGTGCGCGCCCCGTCGCCGGGGCGCGTGCCGACCCTGAACAGCCTGCCGGAGATGGCCTGCAGCAGCGCGCGCTGGCGCTCGAACGCTTCATCGGCGCAGGCGATCATCAGGCTCATCGTGCCATCGCGCGCGCGCACCGGACCGCCCGACATCGGCGCATCGATCACCGGCACGCCGCGGACCGCGAGCCGCGCGGCGCAATCCGCGACGTCCTGCGGCGCGATCGTCGGGCACAGCAGCACGGTCTGGCCGGTGCGCAAACCTTCGATTGCGCCGCCCGCGCCGAACAGCACCTCGCGCGTCTGGTCGGCGTCGACCACGCAGACCAGCAGCGCTTCAGAAGCGCCGGCGAGTTCCGCCGCGCTCGCGCACGCCACCGCGCCCGCGGCTTCGAGCGCGCGTTCCTTCGCGTCAACGAGGTCGCGCACCCGCACCGGCCAGCCCTGCTCCAGCAGGCGCAGCGCGATCGCGCCGCCCATGTTGCCGACCCCGACGATGCCGACCGATGGTTTCGATTCCTCTGTATTCATGGGCGTCGTCAGGTCTGAATCAACCGCTTCGATTTGGAAACCGACATCAGGATGCCGATGCCCATGCCCAGCGTCGCCATCGCGGTGCCGCCGTAACTGATGAACGGCAGCGGCACGCCGACGACCGGCAGGATGCCGCTGACCATGCCCATGTTGACGAACGCGTAGGTGAAGAAGATGAAGGTCACCGCGCCGGCCAGCAGGCGCGAGAACAGCGTCGGCGCCTCGCGCGCGATCACCAGCCCGCGCAGCACCAGGAACACGAAGCCGCCGATCAGCAGCAGGTTGCCGACCAGGCCGAACTCCTCGGCGTAGGCCGCGAAGATGAAGTCGGTCGTGGCCTCGGGCACGAACTCGAGGTGCGTCTGCGTGCCCTGCATGAAGCCCTTGCCCCAGACGCCGCCGGAGCCGATCGCGATCATGCCCTGGATGATGTGGAAACCGCGCCCCAGCGGATCGCGGGTCGGGTCGAGCAGCGTGCAGATGCGCTGCTGCTGGTAGTCGTGCAGGAACGACCAGCGCACGCCATCGGCGCACAGCCGCGGCTCGAACGCGATCAGCAGCGTGACCGCGACCACGCCGAGCAGCACCGGCGGCAGGATCAGCTTCCAGCTCAGGCCGGCGAAGAAGATCACCGCGAACCCGGCGGTCAGCACCAAGAGCGCGGTGCCGAGGTCGGGCTGGCGCATGATCAGCGCCGCCGGCAGCGCCAGCAGCAGCCCGGCCGCGAGGAAGTCGAGCGCGCGCAGCTGGCCCTCGCGCTTCTGGAACCACCAGGCCAGCATCAGCGGCATCGCGATCTTCATGATCTCGCTCGGCTGGATCGTCACGCCGACGTTGAGCCAGCGCCGCGCGCCCTTCTTCGTGACGCCGAACACCGCGACCGCGATCAGCAGCGCGACGCCGAGCGTGTACAGCGGCACCGCCAGCTTGGCCAGGCGCTGCGGCGGGATCTGCGCGACCACGAACATGATGAAGCCGGCCAGCAGCATGTTGCGGCCGTGGTCGATGAACCGCGCCCCGTTGTCGTAGCCGGACGAATACATGGTCACCATGCCGGCGCAGGCGAGCAGGAACACCGCGAACGCGAGCGGGCCGTCGAACCCGCGGAATACCGGGGCGATGCGCCGCCAGAGCGAGGGTTTTTCGATGACCGCGGCCATCGCGCGATTATCTCGCGGCCGCCGCGTGCGCCCTCGTCCGACGCGATGCCGTGCTTGCCGCCGGCCGGGCGGCTGCCGACAATGGCGGTCCGATGCCGACCACCCATCTGCTCTACCTGCACGGCTTCCGCTCGTCGCCGCAGTCGACCAAGGCGCGTAGCGTCGCGGCGCGCGTCGCCGCGCGGCACCGCCAAGTCACCTGGTGGTGCCCGCAGCTGCCGCCTTCGCCGCAGGGCGCTATCGCGCTGGTGCTGCAAGGCACTGCGGACTGGCCGGCCGAGCGGATGGCGGTGATCGGCTCGTCGCTCGGCGGCTTTTACGCGACCTGCGTCGCCGAACGGCGCGGCTGCCGTGCGGTGCTGCTGAACCCCGCGGTGGACCCGGCGCGGGATCTCGCGCGCCAGATCGGCGAGCAGACCGCCTGGCACGACCCGGCGCAGCACTTCTTCTTCGAGCCGGGTTTCATCGCCGAGCTGCGTGCGCTCGAATGCGGCGCGCTGGCCGACCCGGGCCGCTATTTCGCGGTGATCGCGAAGGGCGACGAGGTGCTCGACTGGCGCGAGATGCGCGAGCGCTACGCCGGCGCGCGCATCCGGCTGCTGGAAGGCAGCGACCATGCGCTCTCCGACTTCGCCGCGCAGATCGACGAGGTGTTCGACTTTCTGGCCTTGGCCTGAGCTTCACCTCGCCGCAGCCGGCGCCGCTCGCGTGGGACAATCCACCCCATGTTCGCAGTGTTCGAAGACGCCGGCAAAACTTATAGCGGGCGCGTGCTGTCGCAGGCCGAGGCCTCGGCCCAGATCGAGTTGGAAAGCGGCAAGCGCATGAAGGTGAAGGCCGCCAGCATTCTGCTGCAGTTCGACCAGCCGGCGCCGGCCGAACTGTGGGCCGGCGCCGAGCGCCTGGCCGCGCAGATCGAGCTCGACCTGGCCTGGGAATTCGCGCCGCAGGACGAGTTCGGCTTCGACGCGCTGGCGCGCGAGTACTTCTCCGATCCGCCGTCGACCGTCGAGCGGCTGGCCGCGCTGCTGCGGCTGCAGGAGGCGCCGCATTACTTCCGCCGCGCCGGGCGCGGGCGCTTCCGCAAGGCGCCGGCCGAGATCGTGCAGCAGGCGCTGGCCGCGATCGAGAAGAAGAAACAGGTGCAGCGGCAGATCGACGACTGGGCCGCGCAGCTTGTCGCGGGCAACTGCCCGGAGCCGGTCCGCGCGCAGCTCTACCGCATCCTGTTCAAGCCCGACAAGAACGCGCCCGAATACAAGGCGGTGGTGCAGGCCGCGCAGTCCAGCCACGGCGCGCCGCTGGCGCTGCTGCAACGCGCCGGCGCGATCGAGTCGAGCTACCAGTTCCACTGGAAGCGCTTCCTGTTCGAGAACTTCCCCGAGGGCACCGGCTTCCCGGCGCTCGCGGCGCCGGCGCCGGCCGACGAGCTGCCGCGCGCCACGGTCCAGGCCTATTCGATCGACGATTCGCACACCACCGAGATCGACGACGCGCTGTCGCTGGGCGGCCTGGGCAGCGGCACGGTGGTGCTGGGCATCCACATCGCCGCGCCGGCGCTGGGCATCGAGCCGGCCGACGCGCTGGACCAGGTCGCGCGCCAGCGCCTGTCCACGGTCTACATGCCGGGCTACAAGGTGACGATGCTGCCGGACCCTGTCGTGCAGGCGTACACGCTGGAGGCCGGGCGCGACTGCCCTGCCCTGTCGCTGTACGTCACGCTGGACGAACGCACGCTGGAGATCCAAGCGCGCGAGACCCGGATCGAGCGGGTGCCGATCGCGGCGAACCTGCGGCACGACCAGATCGACGCGATCGTCACCGCCGACTGGCTCGACCTGCCGCCGGACGCGGGCGACGACGGCCGGCTGGCTATGCCGCGGCAGCAGCTGTCGTTCCTGTATCGGCTGGCGCGGCACCTGAAGGTGCAGCGCGAGCGGGTGCGCGGCAA
>JAFECV010000201.1 GCA_018241985.1 Pseudomonadota bacterium
TGGCGCTGCCGCAGGCCCGGCAGCACCAGCGGCATCAGCGCGGCCGCCGGGAACGCGCCGGCGCCGAACGCGGTGTCGCCGAGCCGGCTGTCGCGGTACAGCGCGGCGTCGCGCTGCAGGCAGCGCGCATCGAACAGCAGGCGGCGCGCGCGTTCGATCAGGAAGCCGCCGGCCGGCGTCGGCTTCGCCCCGTCCGTGCCGCGGTCGAACAGGCGCAGGCCCAGATCGCTCTCGATCGCCTGGATGCTCCGGCTGAACGCCGGCTGGCTCAGGTGTACCCGCTCGGCCGCGCGCCCGAAATGGCCTTCGTCGGCCAGGGCGACCACATGCGCCAGACGCTTCAGATCAATCATGGGTTCATGCTGCCCATGCATCGACTGCTTGTCAACATTGCATTGGACGAATTGAGCACCCGCGCCGAAACTTCAGCCACCCGCAACTCAGCCGCACCATTCGCGGCGCAATTCTCAGGAGACCTTTTGTGAATCCATTGCTTCAGAACCTGCTTCTGATCGCGATCATCCTCGGCTTTGCCGGCATGGAATTCGTGAGCCGCCGCTACAAGGCCACGGTGCACGCGACCGCGAACGACACCAAGCTCGAGGCCGCGATGTTCCTCAGCCTGCTCGCGATCGCGCAGCCGGTGGCCTTGCTCGTCACCAACGCGCTGTGCGGCTGGGCAATGCCGGCCGAGCGCGACGCCCTGGCAGCCCTGCCCTGGTGGGCGATGGTCGGCATTCTGCTCGTCGCCGACGACCTGACGCAGTACCTGTGGCACCGCGCCTCGCACACCCGGCTGCTGTGGCCGCTGCACCGCGCGCACCATTCGGCCAGCTACATGAGCATCCGCATCACCTACCGCAACAATTTCTTCTACTACCTGCTGATGCCGGGCCTGTGGAGCGCCGGGGTGCTGGTGTTCCTGGGGCTGGGCAAGGTCTACGCGATCTACCTGGTGATCAAGCTGGCCGTGATCATGGGCGCGCATTGCGCCTGGCGCTGGGACGAGCCGCTGTACCGCATCCGCGCGCTGCGCCCGCTGATGTGGGTCGTCGAGCGCACGATCTCGACGCCGGCGACGCACTGGGCGCACCACGCGCTGACGAACAGCGACGGCATCGGCCACTACAAGGGCAACTTCGGCAACCTGCTGTTCTTCTGGGACGTGCTGTTCGGCACCGCCCACATCACGCGGCGCTATCCGGCCGCGGTCGGCCTGCAGGACGACCGGCTGTTCGGCGACGAGCATTGGACGCACCAGATGTTCTACCCGCTGGCGCAGTCGAAGCGCGAGCACAGCGCGCTGCGCCCCGGCGGTCTACCATACGAGGAGGCACCGGAGAGCGCCGGACTCACCTCCGCGCACGGCGCCTGACGCCCAATCGAACGAATCGAGCGAGCACGACACCATGAACGACAGAACCTTTGCTCCGGATGCGACCCGGCGCATCGCCGACCTGCTCGCTGCGCAGCGCGCGGCGTTCGCGGCCGACCCGTACCCGTTGGCCCAGCAGCGGCGCGAGCGCCTGCGCGCCTTGAAGCGCCAGCTCGGGCGCTACCAGGACCGGTTGACCGAAGCAATCAGCAGCGACTTCGGCGGGCGCTCCGTCGACGAGTCGATGATGCTGGACCTGATCCCGACCGTGCTGGACATCAACCACGCGATCTCGCACCTGGCACGCTGGATGCGCCCGAGCCGGCGCAGCACCGAGCTGATGTTCCTCACAAACCGGCTGCGCGTGCACTACCAGCCCAAGGGCGTGGTCGGCGTGATCGCGACCTGGAATTTCCCGATCTACCTGTCGCTCGGACCGCTGGTCGCGGCGCTGGCTGCCGGCAACCGCGCGATGATCAAGATGCCCGAGGTCACGCCGGCGACGAACCGGGTGCTGCGCCAGCTGCTGGCCGAGGCGTTCGACGAGACCGAGGTCGCGCTCGTCGGCGGCGAACTCGAGGACCCGAGCGCGTTCACCGCGCTCGCCTTCGACCACATCGTGTTCACCGGCTCGCCAACGATAGGTCGCGCGGTGATGCGCCAGGCCGCAGAGCACCTCACGCCGGTGACGCTGGAGCTCGGCGGCAAGTCGCCGGCACTGGTGCTGCGCGACTACCCGCTCGCCGAGGCGGCGCTGCGCATCGCGCACGGCAAGGGCACGAACTGCGGCCAGATCTGCGTCGCGCCGGACTACGCGCTGGTGCCGCGCGAGAAGGTACAAGAGTTCGCCGCGCAACTCAAGAGCAGTTTTCGAAAGCTGTACGGCGAGCAGCCCGATCGCAACGGCGACTACACGTCGATCATCAGCGACCGACATGCCGCGCGGCTGGCGGGACTGCTCGCCGACGCCCGCGCCAACGGCGCCGAAGTCACGTCCTGCGGACCCGGCGCGAACGGACCGACACGCCGCATGGCCCCGCAGATCGTCACCGGCGGCACGGCCGACATGGCGCTGATGCGCGAGGAAATCTTCGGCCCGATCCTGCCGGTGGTCGGCTACGACACCGAGGACGAGGCGATCGCGTTCATCGCCAGCCGGCCGCGGCCGCTCGCGCTGTACTGCTTCGGGCGCGACGCCGCGGCGCGCGAGCGCGTGCTGCAGCGCACCCATTCCGGCGGCGTGACGATCAACGACTGGGGCTGGCACGTAGTGAACCACGACGCGCCGTTCGGCGGCATCGGCAATTCGGGCATGGGCAGCTACCACGGCATCGAAGGCTTTCGCGAGCTGTCGCACGCGCGCACGGTGTTCGAGCGCCAGCGCTTTTTCCCGATCGGGCTGTTCTACCCGCCGTACGGCGGCGCCGTGCAGCGGCTCGCGCGCAAGTTGCTGCTTGGAAGCCCCGATCCGACAGCCGGGCAGCCAGTGCGTTCGCCTTTGACGGAAACGCCGGTCATCGACAACACAGCGAAAGGGAGCCGACCATGAGCGATCCAGCACGGCAGAACCCGCCGCTGGCCGGCAAGACGATCGCCGTCACCGGCGGCTTCGGCGCGCTGGGCCGCGCGGTCGGCCAAGTGCTGGCGGGCGCCGGCGCGAACGTCGCGCTACTCGACCGCGGCAACCCGCGCGAGGGATTGCCTGTCGACGCGCTGGCGCTCGGCGGCGTCGACCTCGGCGAGCCCGACGCGGCGCGCGCAGCGCTGGCCAAGGCCGCCGAACGCTTCGGCGGGCTCGACGGCCTGGTCAACGTTGCCGGCGGCTTTGCCTGGGAAAAGATCGACGGCGGCAACATCGCCACCTGGGACCGGCTCTACGCGATGAACCTGCGCACCGCGGTGCTGGCATCGCAGGCCGCGCTGCCGCTGCTGCTGGCGCGCGGGGGCGGACGCATCGTCAACATCGGCGCGCTCGCCGCCGGTCAGGCCGGCGCGGGCATGGGCGCCTATGCGGCGTCAAAAGCCGCAGTCGCGCGGCTGACCGAAGCGCTGGCCGAGGAACTGAAGGACCGCGGCATCACCGTGAACGCGCTGCTGCCGAGCACGCTCGACACGCCGGCGAACCGCGCCGACATGCCGCAGGCCGATGCCAGCCGCTGGGTCGCGCCGGCGGCGCTGGCACGCGTGATCGTGTTCCTGCTGTCGGACGACGCGGCGCCGATCACCGGCGCGCTGATCCCCGTCAAGGGCCGCGTCTGAAACATCGCTCGTGCAGGTCCTCGTCCTCGGCGCCGGCATCATCGGCATCAGCACCGCTTGGCATCTGCTGGAGCAGGGGCACGAGGTCACTGTCGTCGAGCGGCAGGGCGATGCGGCGCTGGAGACCAGCTTCGCGAACGCGGCGCAGATCTCGGTCAGCCACTGCGAGCCGTGGGCGAGCCGGCAGCTGCTGCCCAAGCTCCCCGGCTGGATGCTGCGGCGCGACTCGCCGCTGCTGTTTCGCCCGCGGCTGGACTGGCAGCAGTGGCGCTGGGGCCTGGCTTTTTTGCGCGAATGCAACGACGCGGCGTTCGAACGCAACCTGCGCCAGCTCGTCGCGCTCGGCCGCTACAGCCATGCGGCGCTGAAGGACCTGGTCGCCGCGACCGGCATCGAATACCACCGGCTCGAGCGCGGCATCGCGCAGTACTACACCGATAGGCGCGCGTTCGACGAAGCGGCCACCGCAGCCGAGCTGATGCGCCGCCACGGCGTCGATCGGCGCGTGATCGATACCCCCGAGCTGCTCGCGATCGAACCCGCGCTGGCCAGCTTCGCGCACCGCATCGTCGGCGCGACCTACACGGCCAGCGACGAGACTGGCGACGCGCGCGTGTTCACGCAGCAACTCGCCGCGCGCTGCGCCGCACGCGGTGCGCGGCTGCTGTACCGGCATCACGCGCTGCGGCTGCGCTGCACGGCGAATGCTATCGATCATGTAGCAATCCATGAAGAAGGGACGGGCGCTGGCGCGTCGAAACGCCTGAAACTGAAGGCCGACGCGGTGGTCGTCGCCTGCGGTGCGGCGAGCGCGCCGCTGCTGCGCGCGGCCGGCGTCGATCTGCCGATCTACCCCGGCAAGGGCTACAGCGCGACGTTCAAAATCCTGCAGCCGGATCGCGCGCCGAGCGTCAGCGTGATCGACGACGAGCTGCAATGCGCGTTCACGCGGCTCGGCGACCAGTTGCGCGCCGCCGGCACGATCGAGCTCGCCGGCTTCGACCTGTCGCTCGACACCCCGACCGCACGCGCGCGCTGCCGGCTGCTGGCCGAGCGGGTCGAGCAGGTGCTGCCCGGCGTCTGCGACACGCGCAGCGAGGAAGAGGGCGGCGCGCCGCATTGGTGGACCGGGCTGCGCCCCGCGACGCCGACCAACGTGCCTTTCATCGGCGCCACGCGCGTCAAAGGACTGTGGGTGAA
>JAFECV010000202.1 GCA_018241985.1 Pseudomonadota bacterium
GGCGCCGTCGGTCAGCGCTGCCGGTCCCGGTTGCAGGATGTCGGTGGAGCGGATCTCGAACAGTTGTCCGTCACGCACCGCGGGCACCTGTTGCCAGCCGGGCCGCGCGGCGACCTTCTCGGGCCGGAACTTCTTGCCGCACCAGGAGCCGATCACGATGTCGGGCGCGCGGCGCACGATCTCCTGTGGATCGGCAATGATCCGGTCCTTGCCCATCGCCTTCTCGGCGAGTTCGGGAAAGCAGTCGTCGCCGCCGGCGATGCGGATCAATTCGGAAACCCACTGGATCGCACTGATCGGCGGTTCGTCCCATTCCTCGAAGTAGACGCGCGGACGGCGCCGTCCCTGCGCGCCAAGCGCCTGCGCCGACGCCTCGATCCGTGCCAGTCGATCCTTCATTTGTAGCAGCAGAGCATTGCCGCGCGCCGACGCGCCGACGATCGCGGCAACCTGTGCGAGCATCTGGAAGATCTGCAGCACGCTGCGCTGGTTGAACACCGTCACCTGCACGCCGTGGCGGATCAGATCGGCCGCGATGTCGGCCTGCATGTCCGAGAAGCCGAACACGCAGTCCGGCTCGAGCGCCAGGATCTTGTCGATCTTCGCGCTGGTGAATGCGCTCACCCGGGGTTTTTCGTCGCGCGCGCGGCGCGGACGCACCGTGTAGCCCGAGATACCGACGATGCGCCAGTCTTCGCCGAGCAGGTACAGCCATTCGGTGGTTTCCTCGGTCATGCAGACGATGCGCCGCGGACCGCCCGGCCAGTCCGCTTCAGGCGCTGATCCGTCGTGCGGCCCGCTGGCTGATGCTGCGTTCATGCCGCATTCTCCATCGCGGGCACGCATCGGTCCGGCATCGCGTCAGAGCTTCGGCTGCCAGCGCAGGCCGACGTAGATGCCGCGCCCCGGCTGGTTGTAGCCGTACACGGTTTCGTAACGGCTGTTGAACAGGTTGTCGAGCCGCGCGAACGCCGTCCATTCCGGATTGATCCGGTAGTCGGCGGTCAGCACCGCGACCGTGTACGCGGGGATCGTCGCCGGCGTCACGGCGAAGGTGTTCAGGTTGAACGCAGTGTCGGGGCTGCTCGACGCGTAGCGCAGTTCGCCGCCGACGGTCCAGGCACCGATGTCATGGCTCGCGCCCAGGTGCGCCAGCGTGCGCGCACGCCGCACGAGCTGATCGCCGGTGGCGAGATTCTTCGGGTCCTGCAGCGTCAGGTCCGCATGCAGCCGCGTCGCGCCGAAGCGCCCCTGGTAGCTGAACTCGACGCCGTCGATGCGCGCGCGGCCGATGTTGTACGGCACGTAGAAACTGTTGAGCGCGATCAGGTCGGTGTAGTCGTTGCGGAACAGCACCGCGCGGAACTGCTGGCCGTCGGCGGCCCACTCCAGCCCCAGCTCGCCGGACTTGAGTTGCTCCGGCTGCAGGTTCGGGTTGCTGAAGCCGGGGTAGTACAACTGGTTGAAGGTCGGCGCATTGAACCCGGTCGAATACGACGCCTTCACGCGCCAGTTGTCGTTCAGCCAGTATGCATAGCCGAGGTAGCCGGTGTTCGCATTGCCGAAGTCGCTGTAGTGGTCCGAGCGCAGATTGATCTGGAGCTGATGCTGCGCGCGGTCGCCGAATTTGCCCAGGTAGCCCAGGCGCAGGCTGTTCTGCGTGCGGCCGGTGGTGGTGTAGAGCGTGTCGCTGTCCAGGCTTTGATGCGTGGTCTCGACGCCGCCGGTCAGCCGCTGCTGCGGCGCGAACTCCCATTGCAGGCCCGCGTTCGCGCCGTCGCTGGTCGAGTTGAAGTAACCCGCGTGGTCGGCGGTATCGTCCCATTTGTCGGTGCTGTGCGTCAGCGCCGCGGTCAGCTTCAGGTTGGGTCGCAGCTGGAACAGGCCGTCGAGCACCGCGCCGGACAGCGCGAAGCGGGTCATGAAGGTCTGCGTGTCGGGACTGAACTCGGGGTCGTACTGCACGGTGCCGCGCGAGTCGCGCAGGCGCAGGCCCACGCTGTTGCCGCTCCCTAAGTCCTGCCGCACCGAAAAGCCGAGCGCGCGGCGCGTGGTGCCGTCGTCGACCGACAACGCACCCGGCACCTCGCTCGCGTTGATCGCCGGGAAGCCCTTGTAGTTGAGCGTTTCGGCACTGGCCGCAAGACTCGTCCCCGACGCAAGCCGCACCGAACCACTGGCGTCGGTCTGTTTCAGGCCATACGAGCCGACCTGACCCGAGAGGCTGATCTGCGGCTTCGCACCGGCCTCGCGCGTGAAGATCTGGATCACGCCGCCAAGCGCCGCGCTGCCGTAGATCGCCGACACGTTGCCGCGCACGATCTCGATGTGGTCGATGTCCGCGAGCGCGATGTGTTCGAGCGACGCGGTGCCGGCGGTCAGGTTGTTGACCGGCACGCCGTCGATCAACACCAGCGTGTCGTTCGAGTTGCCGCCGCGCAGGAAGGCGCTGGTCGGCGAGCCGATGCCGCCCGCCTGCGCGAGCTGCACGCCGGCCACGGTGTCCAGCAGCGTCGGCAGGTCGCTCGCGTGGGCGCGCGCGATCTCGTCCTGCGTGATCACGGTGGTCGCGGGCAGTGCGTCCTGGAGCTTCTGCTCGGTGCCGCTGGCGGTGACGACGACCGGCGATAGCATCGGAACCGACTGGGCCTGCGCGGCGACGGCGCCGGCAAGCAGGCACGAAGGGAGGAACGCGGAGACGAGCCCGCGCGCATTTCGAGATTGAAAAGTCATGATGGAAAACGATTCGAACGAGGCTCCGGCCGGCGTCCCCGCTGGCACTCTGGAGCGACATGGCGGCCGGGCCCGATCGGGCCGCGACCACCGCCTGTGTTGGCCGGTATCCGGGCTGACGGACATGTCCGCCGGTCGCCTTCCCGGGCGCTTGTTCAAGACGCCCAGTGGCTGTGTCTGACCGGCGGGCCGAATCCGGATGACGGATTCGTCCGCTTACCGTTGCGGGGGCAGCGCAGGTTAGGCATCGCCGTTTGGCCGGCACGCCCTCCTGCTTCCCGTTGAACTGCGGCATGTGAACCACACCGCGAGCACCAACGCGTCAAATTGTAAAGGCCGCAACGGCCGCAAACCCTACAATCCGCATTGACTTGATTCAAGCACCATGCCGGTTTCCATCGATCAGATCGCCGACCGTGTCGAACGCCTGTTGCTGCGCTACGGCGAGTTGAAGCGCACCAATGCGCTGCTGGCCGAGCAGGTGGAGGCGCTGACGCGCGAGCGCGATTCGCTCAAGTCCCGCTTGGCCGCGGCGCGCGCGCGCGTCGACACGCTGATCGAGCGCCTGCCGGAATCGGCCGCACAGTCCACGCCACGGGAGGACGAATGAGACAGATCGAAGTCCAGATCATGGGCCAGAGCTATCTGCTCGCCTGCCCCGAGGGCAGCGAGCCGAGCCTGCTGGAAGCGGTCGAACGCGTCGACTCGGCGATGTGCAGGATCCGCGACGCCGGCAAGGTGCGCGCGCGCGACCGCATCGCGGTGCTCGCGGCGCTCAACCTCGCGTCCGAATTCTCCGAGCGCAGCGACGCGCAGGCCAAGGCCGCTGCGAGCGCTGCCGCCAAGGCGGCCTCGGCCGCCGGCGACAGCGTGGACCGCGACCGGCGTCTGACCTCGATGCTGGACCGGCTCGACGCCGCGCTGGGCGACGACGGGCGCCTGCTCTGAATTGGCGCGCCACCACGGGTCGTCCGAATTTCCGCGGCAAACGCCGCACGAGCGTGTTGCCGATTCATCGGCGGTCCGATATAATTTGCGCGAAGGAGATGGCATACCTCCTTCCTTAATTTAACCGCCTGCAACGGCTGATGATGCCTACCGACGCTCGGAATGGAGCGCGGTAGGCATTTTTGTTGGCTGCTGCCGGCAGCCCATCCAAAGCCTGCCCGCTCCCCGTCAAGGAGGGAACGAAGTGGGCGAGTGGCTGAGTCATCCGGGGCATTGCGGCCGGGCCGCGATCGGCAGCCGTCGGCGAAACACGCGGGACCATCCACCGCGTTGCGCTGGGCCGCCTGCGATGCAGGGGTTGTTTCTGCGTCTTTCGGCGCACGGGGTTCGACGCGTGCCGTACCTGCTCGCGCACGGACACGGACGGCCGCCGCAGAAGACCCACCTGCGCCGTACCCGTGCCGCTGGGTTCGAGCGGTTTGATTTCGGAACGATAAACCCACCGGCCTCCTCGACTGCCGAGGCGGTTCGGTGCCCATGTATCCATCCCATCGGAGTCGATCATGGCATCTGCCATTCAGAAATTGCACGCACGAGAAATTCTGGATTCGCGTGGCAATCCCACCGTTGAAGTCGACGTGCGGCTCGAGGGCGGCTTCACGGGCCGGGCCGCCGTTCCGTCCGGCGCGTCGACAGGCAGTCACGAGGCGGCCGAGATGCGCGATGGCGATCCGTTGCGCTTCGGCGGCAAGGGCGTCAGGAAAGCCGTCGCGCACGTCAACAAATCCATGGCCGCCGTATTGCACGGACTGGACGCCCGTGACCAGGCCGGCATCGACCAGGTACTGATCGAGTTCGACGGTACGCCGAACAAGGAACGGCTGGGAGCCAACGCCATCCTCGGCGTCAGCCTTGCCGTTGCGCGAGCCGCGGCCCAGGCGTCGGGCCAGCCCCTGTTTCGCTACCTGTCGGGCTCGCGGAGCCCGCGCATGCCCGTTCCCATGTTCAACGTCCTCAACGGAGGCGTTCATGCGAACTGGCAGGGGACCGATTTTCAGGAGTTCATGATCGCGCCGATCGGCGCCGAGACCTTCGCCGAAGCGCTTCGATTCGGCGCGGAGATATATCACCGCCTTCGCGCGACCCT
>JAFECV010000203.1 GCA_018241985.1 Pseudomonadota bacterium
TGCGCCCGCTGGCCCCCGGTCAGACGCTGCGCCAGGCGCAAATGAAGGTCCGACAGTGGTTTGCTGCCGGCGATACGGTCAAGCTGGTGGCCCAGGGCGCCGGTTACTCGGTGTCCGGCGAAGGCCAGGCCATCACCCCCGGAATGGAGGGTCAGGAGACGCGCGTGCGGATTGGAAGCGGGCACATCGTGACGGGTATGCCGGTGGGTGAGCGAGTGGTGGAAATCAGTCCGTGAACGAAATTTCCACAGAAAGCCCTTCAGTATTGCAATCGGCGGCCGAAATCCCAGGAGACAAGGTCTGGCCACCTGCGGCCACGAGGAGCATTCGATGAAGATAGACCATCACCAGGGCCTGACACCCTCTACCGCACCGGCAGCCGTCGCCCAGGTGCGCACCGGCACTGACGAAGCCGCCGCAGCGTTCAGTCAGCCTGGCGTCCCGGTCGCCGGCGGCCAAACGCCGGACAGCACCTCCGTGAAGCTGTCCGCCACCGCTTCCAGCCTGCTGGCGGCGAGCACCCCGGAATTCGACTCGGCCAAAGTGGAAAAAATGCGCCAAGCCATTGCCGACGGAAGCTTTCGGGCCGATCCCGGCGCCATCGCCGACAAGCTGATCTCCAACGCCCAGGAGTTGTTGAGCAAGCGCTCTCACTGACGCCCGCGGAGAGCCCACGGTCGGCAGCACGGCTCAATCCCTGGGCCCGACCTTCGGATTCGCCTTCGGGCAACGCAAATCCCCCATGTCCTACCCGAACGAGTCCGGCGCAGAATTCGAAGAACCACGAATCGACGCGGTGGCGATGACCGCGTTGCTCGAAGGCCTGGTCACGCAGGCCCAGGCCCGCTTGACTGCGTTGGGCGATGCACTGTGTCAGCACGATGGCCAGGCCATCGAGAACCATGCCGCCAAGCTGAGGCTGATACTGGCCGGCGCGATGGACGGCTTTGCGCAGGCAACGCGCCGAGGCCAGGTGCCGCGTGCACTGTGCGGTCGACTCGCCGAGGCTTTCGGACAGTTGACCGCCCAGCGCGAAGCATTGGCCCGTTCAACCGCCGCGCTGGGCTGCCTGCTGGATGTCCTGGTACCGCGCCCGCCTTCAAGCGGCTATTCGGCGCAAGGGCACGCGCAGCGGCAAAGGAACAGCGGCTCTTTGTTGGCCTGATCTTTTCAGACAACGCCGGCGCTGCAGCGCGCCCCTTCAACGAAGCGCCGGATCATTGCCCGCAATGATCGCGCGCGCCGATCGCCGCGCCAGCGACTGCAGCGAACGGCTCCGACTGCGGAACCGCCGGCTCACCATTCCCGCAGTCTCACCCGCAGCCGCGCGATGGCCTGGCTATGGAGCTGGCAAACGCGCGATTCGGTCACGCCCAGCACGGCAGCGATCTCCTTGAGGTTCATGTCGTGCTCGTAATACATGCTCATCACGTACTGCTCCCGTTCGGGCAGGCGTTTGATCGCCTCGACGAGAGCCTCGCGCATGCGCCGATCCTGCAACTGCGACAACGGGTTGCCGCCTTCATCGCTCGCCTGACCCGCCAGGAAATCGATGTCGCCGTCGTCACCCGCGATGTCCTCCAGATAAACGAGCTGGTTGCCGCGCACTTTCGCGAGCATCTCCTGGTATTCGGTCAGCGCAATGCCCATTTCCCCGGCGATTTCACTCTCCTGAGGCGCCCGACCGAGTTTGTGCTCGAGTTTGTGCACCGCCGTCTCGATGCAGCGTTGCTGCTTGCGTGTGCCACGCGACAGGTGGTCTGAGCCGCGCAACTCGTCGAGCATGGCGCCGCGGATGCGCTGGGTCGCAAAGGTTTCGAACTGGACGCCCTGAGCAACATCGAAGCGGCCGAGCGCATCGGTAAGCCCGATCATGCCGACCTGAATCAGGTCATCGATCTCCACGTTGGCTGGCAGCTTGACGATCATCTGATGCGCGAGGCGCCGCACCAGCGGGCTGTATTGCTGCAGCATGGCATTGACGTCGAGCTGGCCCTTGGCTGTGTACATGTTTGGCTCTTTCAGTTCAGGATCGGCGGATGGCAAAAGGCCGGCAGCGCTGCAGCGAGGTTGCTCGGGCCGGTAGAGGTGGTGTTGCTGTGGGCGCCAGCCGATGGCATCGTCCAGGTCGCGAGCAGCAGGTCCTCGACCAGATCGCGCAGCGCGGGGTTGCCCACATCGCCGTCTGCGTCGCCCGGGCCAATGCACACCCAGCGGTGCTGCAGCGCGCCAAAGAAGCGATTGGCGCAGCGCGCCAGGCGCGCTGCGACCAACGCCGCCTCTTGCGATTGCGTCACCGCGCTCAGCAGCAGGTCGTGCACCACCATGCCGGCGTGGCTGGCCAGCAGCTTGAGCCCGGCATATGCGTGAATGATCGCTTCGGGTTGCTCGTCGCACAGGATCACCGCGCGCGGTGCATCGACGCCGAACGGACGCCGCCCGAACATTCGCACCAGGTCCGAGGCTGCAGCATGCATCAGCACGACGTCGGCGCAGGGCGCTGCGTCGACCACCGCCTCGAGAAAGCCCACTGCAGATCCATCGGAATCGATGTAATGCAAAGCAGTGCCGCGCGCATCCAGATAGCTCAGCCGCGGGGATAGATGTTCGAGCCGTTCGCTCAGATCCGGGGTTGCAGCATCGTCCCGTGCTGCGGCATGCTCGCTCGCATCGACCATCAGCGTGTGAAGGCCCAGGCCGCCGATCGCGACGCACAACTGCTCGACCAGCACGCGGCTGCAGGCGACATGCGGGTTGGACATGACCGGCACGACGCGGCACTGCGATCGCGCGAACAGCCTGCGCAGACCGGCAGCCTGGTCCAGCGGACCGGGAGCGGAGATACTCCCGTTCGAAAATAAGGTAGGGCGTGCGGCCATCACAACGACGCGGCGCGGGAAACCGCTTGCGGCGCGGCGAACATCAGGCTCACTTCAGCCGTGTCGAGGCGATAGGGTGAGCCACCATCCACGTAGCGCAGCGCCCAGCGCACAAGGGCTTGCGATGACAGACGATGCCAGTCTTCAGGTACGCGTTGACCGTTGGCCACAGCGACCACCCTGGTCCGGTGGCGAATCAGGGCATCGAGGGCGGGGCCTAGCTTCACGGCCTCGTCGATCTTGGACAGCACCGCACCTCGGCAGATGGACGCTCGGTAGGACAGCATCACATCCTCGGTCGTCTCGCCCTGGGCGGCGGCGTTGATGACCAGCAGCTTGTTGATGCTGCGGTGACCCAGCATATCGAGCAATTCGCGCGTGCGGCTGGCCCGCTGAGCCAAGCCTGCGGTGTCGATGATCACCATCTTCTTTGCTGCGAGCAGACCCAGCAGGTCTTCGAGGGCTGATCGGTCGTGTGCCATGTGCACCGGCACGCCGAGGATGCGACCGTAGGCGCGCAGTTGCTCGTGCGCGCCGAGCCGGTATGCGTCCAACGTAATGAGCCCCAGGCTGGCCGCTCCATGCTTGGCGGCGCAGGCCGCGGCGAGCTTCGCCGTGGAAGTGGTCTTGCCGACACCTGTGGCGCCGATCATCGCGAAGACCCCACCCTGGTCTTCGAGCGCGGGCTCGGCGCTGTCGGTGCACAGGTTGCGCTCCAGCACGCCGGCAGCCCAGTCCTCCTCGTTGTTCACGTCGCCGGGCATGTCCGTGACAAGCTTGCGGATCAGCGCCGGCGAGAATCCACACCCGAGCAACTGCTGTGTCAGTCGCGCCAGCCCCGGCGAGCGCTGCAACGCTCCGATGAAGGCCAGGGCCCCGAAGCGGTCCTCGATCAGGTTCTTCATCGACCGTAATTCGTTCATCATCTCGAATCGCTCAGCCGGAGCGTCGTCGAGCACGACATCCACCGGGGTTGGGCTCCTGCCCGGTGGCATGGGTGTCCTCGCCAGCGCAGCGGCATCCAATCCGGCCACTGGTCCGGGCACGCCGCCGATGCCTGTGCCGGCCTGATCCAGACCGACGGGCTGCCCGGCACCGGCTCGGCCGGCCGCCCCCGGCGACGTCTGCTTTCGCGACTCCGTCGGGAGCACGGTCGGATGGGCTTGCTCCCCGCTCTGGAGGTTCGCCTGCCGGCGCTTGAGCATGCGTTCGCGCACATAGTCCTGGAACGACAGCGTGCTCATCGCAAGCGTCGCGGCGTCCGCGCCTGCGCCTGCATCGGCCACCGTGGGTTCCACGGCCGGCTCCATGCCCGCGCGCTCCAGCGCAACCACCGTCTCCGGTGCCATCGCGAGCATCTCGACACCACCGGCGCAGGGTTTGGTGGACAAGATCACTGCATCATCGCCGTAAGCTTGGCGCACCAGGACCATCGCCTCGCGTGAAGTGCGGCCGACAAATCGTTTCAAGTTCATGGGTTGGGCCTTGTGTCGATTTAGGCGGCGGCTCCACCGATGATCGAACCGATCCGGATGGAGTGGGTTTCGGGAATCTCGCTGTGACAGAGCACGCGCAGTCGCGGTGCCGCGCGCCGCAACAGCCGGGCGATCGAGGCCCGAATCAGGTCGGGCACCAGCAGGCAGGCCGGATGACCCAGATCCTCCTGGCGCTTGGAGGCGTCGGCAGCGCTGCGCGTGAGCTGATCGGCCACGCCGGGGTCGAGTGCCGGACCGCCCGGACTGGTGAGGGCCTGCGTGAGCAGGCGCTCCAGTTCGGGTTCGATGGCGATCACATCGAGCTCGCGCACCGGACCGTAGATTTCCTGCACGATGGCCGGTGCGAGCACGACACGGATGCGCTTGGCCAGTTCGGCAGGCTCGGTGACGGTGGCGGCGTACTCGGCCAGCGCCTCGACGATAGAGCGCATGTCGCGAATGTGCACGCCTTC
>JAFECV010000204.1 GCA_018241985.1 Pseudomonadota bacterium
CTGGCGAGCGGGCTGCGGCGCGCCGTGGTCTCGACCTTGAAGCGCTGGCGCGGCGTGAACCAGTCCTCCCAGGCCACGCCGGCCGCCGCGTCGTACAGATCCGATTCGCTCCGGTAGCCGCCGTGCCGCAGCCGGATCAGCGCCCGCTGCGCGAGCCGGCTGTGCAGATTCAGCCGGAGCAGGTCGTCCCATGCCGCCTGCAACTGCACGCCGCCGCGCAGGACGCGCAGCCTCGCCGCCGGCGCCCCGGTGATGCGCTGGACCTCGGCGCCGAGCCAGGGTTCGACGCCGCCGGCGCAGGGCAGGAACAGATCCAATGTGCTCACAGCGCGCGCCTCAGGTTGGTCGGCGCGATCCTCAAAGCGTCGCGGTACTTGGCCACGGTGCGGCGCGCGCAGGCGATGCCCTGCTCCTTCAGCATCTCGGCCAGCTGCGCGTCGCTGAGCGGCTGGCTCGGGTTCTCGGCCGCGACGAACTGGCGGATCAGCGCGCGCACCGCGGTGCTCGACGCATTGCCGCCGCTCTCGGTGCCCAGGCCCGAGCCGAAGAAGTATTTCAGCTCGAACGTGCCCTGCGGCGTCGCCATGTACTTCGCGCTGGTGACGCGCGAAATGGTCGATTCGTGCAGGCCGAGCTGGTCGGCGATCTCGCGCAGCACCAGCGGGCGCATCGCGAGTTCCCCATGCACCAGGAAGCTCTTCTGCCGCTCGACGATCGCGGTGGCGACGCGCAGGATGGTGTCGAAGCGCTGCTGGATGTTCTTGATGAACCAGCGCGCCTCCTGCAGCCGCTGCTGCAGCGCCGCGCAGTCGGCGGCGCCCGCCCCGCTCGACTTGTGCTGGCGCAGCGCGTTCGCGTAGAAGTGGTGCACCTTCAGGCGCGGCATCACGTCGGGATTGAGCTGCACGCGAAAGCGCGGCGCGCCGTCGCCGCCGGTCCGGGTCACGATCACGTCGGGCACGACCACGTTGCGCTCGACCGAAACGAAGCGCCGCCCGGGCTTGGGCTCGAGCCGCGTGATCAACGCGATCGCCGCCTTGATCTGCGCCTCGTCGGCGCGGCACAGCTGGCTCAGCCGGCGCAGGTCGCGCCGCGCGAGCAGCTCGATCGGCTGCGCGCAGATGCGCTGCGCGACCAGGATCGCGTCGAGCCGCGCCGCGTCGTCGCCCGGGTCCGCGGATTCGATCGCCTGCAGCTGCAGCGCGAGGCATTCGCCGAGGTTGCGCGCGCCGACGCCGGCCGGCTCCAGGTGCTGCAGCAGCGACAGCGCGACGGTGAAGCGCTGCACCAGTTCCTGCCGTTCGGCTTCGTCGTCGCCGGCCAGGCCTTGCGCGAGCAGTTCCAGGCTGTCCTTGAGATACCCGTCGTCGTCCAGCGACTCGATCAGGAAGCGCAGCGCCGCGCGGTCTTCTTCCGACAGCCGCAGCCCGAGCGCCTGGCGGTGCAGGACCGACTGCAGCGACTCCTCGTCGCCGGCCAGCTCGGTCGCGTCCGCCGCGTCCGGGTCGCCGCCGCGCGCGGGCGCATCGCCACCCCACTCGGTGTCGTCGGGGCGCACCTCGCTGGTGCCATCGCCCTCCCAGCTCGGCTCCTGGTCCGCGGCCTGGGTCGAGGTTTCAGCATCATCCGGCGCCGTAGGCTCGGTGTTTCGTTGCGAGTCTGCTATGTTATTGGGAGCAATCGGCGTATCGCGCTCGTCGTCTTCCACCGCCTTCACGTCGGCCTGCGCGAGGCCGAACTCCTCGCGCGGCGCGGCGTCGTCGCTGAGTTCGAGAAACGGGTTGTCGTCCAGCATCTGCTCGATTTCCTGGCTGAGCTCGAGCGTGGACAGCTGCAGCAGCCGGATCGACTGCTGCAGTTGCGGCGTCAGCGCCAGATGCTGCGAGACGCGAAGCGACAGCCCCTGCTTCATCGCGCCTCGCCGCAACAGTGAAATGAAATGCGCTTTTCAAGCAGGCGCCGCGGAACCGGCTTTGCCGAGCCGCTGGCGCCGCCCCATTGAGGGGGGAGGCGGCTACACGCAGTGAGCAAGCAACGGGGGGGAGTCATCACATGCGGAAATGCTCGCCCAGGTAGACGCGGCGCACCTCGGCGTTGTCGATGATCTGCGCCGGCGTGCCCTCGGCCAGCACGCCGCCGTCGCTGATGATGTAGGCGTGGTCGCAGATGCCCAGCGTCTCGCGCACGTTGTGGTCGGTGATCAGCACGCCGATGCCGCGGCTCTTGAGGAACACGATGATGCGCTGGATCTCGATCACCGCGATCGGGTCGATGCCGGCGAACGGCTCGTCGAGCAGGATGAAGCGCGGCTGCGTCGCGAGCGCGCGCGCGATCTCGACGCGGCGGCGCTCGCCGCCGGAGAGCGCCGGCGCCGGCGAGTCGCGCAGGTGCTCGACGCGCAGGTCCTGCAGCAGCGCGGTCAGCCGCTGTTCGATCTCGTCGGGGGACAGCGGCCGGCCGGCCTGCGCGCCGTCCGCGTGGCGCTGCAGCTCGAGCACCGCGCGCACGTTCTCCTGCACCGTCAGCTTGCGGAAGATCGACGCCTCCTGCGGCAGGTACGACAGGCCCAGGCGCGAGCGGCGGTGAATCGGCATGTGCTCGACCGGCCCGCCGTCGATCGTGATCACGCCGGCATCGGCGCGCACCAGGCCGACGATCATGTAGAACGACGTGGTCTTGCCCGCGCCGTTCGGGCCGAGCAGTCCGACGACCTCGCCCTTCTGCACCGCGAGCGACACGTCGCGCACCACCATGCGGCCGCCGTACGACTTCTGCAGATGCAGGGCCTCGAGTCGGCTCTGTGGCTCGACAGCGCTCACTCGGGGACCTCGGTCAGCTTGCCGCTCGGCTGCAGCGCCGGCGCGGGCGCGGCGCCGGGATTGGCGCTCGATGCGGCCGCGGAAGCGGCGGCGCGCGGCGTCAGCATCGCCCGCACCCGCGTGCGCGTCGCCGCGCCGCCGGCCACCGGCGCGGGGCGCACCGTGCCGTCGACGGTGAACACGTCGGTCACGTTGTCGTAGGTGATCAGCGCGCCGCGGGTCTCGTCGTTCAGCGCCGTGCCGACATAGCGCCGCAGCTCTGCATGCCCGATGAACTTGACGGTGTCGGTCTTGCCGTCATAGTCGATCACGTCGGATTCGCCCTCGATGTATTCATCGACGCCGTCGCGCTTTTGCCGGTAGAACGCAAGCTTGCCCGGCGCCGCCGTGACCTTCGCGTACTGGTAGCCGTCCGGGTCCTGGCGCACGTCGACGCGGGCGCCGCGGATCGTGATCGTGCCCTTGGTCACGACCACGTTGCCGGTGAACACGCTGGTCTGGTGCAGGTCGTCGTAGCGCAGCGCGTCCGCCTCGACGTTCATCGGCTTGCTGCTGTCGGCCTTCTCGGCCAGCGCCGGGCCGGTGATCAGCAGGAAACTAAGGGCCAGCAGCAGTGTTGAGAAGGTCGTCTTCATGAGGCACGAATCTTGCTGGCATTGTAAGCGCCAGAACATCGCGCCGCCGAGAAAAACAGCCCGAAAACGCCGGCCGCAGGCGCTCGGAAGGCGGCTTTCAGGCGCCCTTGCGCGCCTTGTCGATCAGGAAGTCGACGACGCGCAGGCAGCGGTCCATGCCCTTCGCGAGCTCGCCGTCGGTGTAGAAGCGCCCGGCCACCCCCATGGCCGGCACGCCGGTGACCTTGTAGACATTCTGCAATTCGACGGCCTGGCGCACCTTGGTCGCGACCGAAAACGAGTTGTAGATCTGGCCGAATTTGGTCATGTCCAGGCCCTGCTTGCGCGCCCAGTCGACGATGCCGCTCTCCTTGTCGAGCGGCAGGTGCTCGACGTGGATCGCGTGGAACACCTTCACGTGCAGCTCGTCGATCTTGCCCATCTCCTTGAGCGTGTAGTACAGGCGCTGCTCGGGCTCGAAGCCGGGGTTGAACTGCACCGGCACGCGGCGCATGAAGACGTCCTTCGGCAGCTTCGCGACCCACTGGTCCAGCGCCGGCTCGAACGCGTTGCAGTGCGGGCAGCTGTACCAGAAGAATTCGATCACCTCGATCTTGCCGGCCGGCGCCTCGACCGGCGCGCGCTTGTCCAGCACGGCATAGTCGGTGCCGGCGGCGAACTGGCTGCCCTGGGCGCGCGCGGCCGGGGCCGCCAGCGATGCGCCTGCGCCGGCCAGCAAGGCGGCCGCTGAAAATTCACGACGGTTCATGAATGGCTTCTCCTGTGCATCCGAGCCGCGTGCAGCCCGGGAGTTCCAAATCTCGACATCGAGCGCGGCTAGCGCTGCACCCGCACCAGCGCGGTTTCCATGCCGCTGCTCTCCAACTGCTGCTTCGTGCGGTCGGCTTCGCCCTGCGTCTCGAACGGGCCGACCCGCACGCGCCATACGGTGCGTCCGGCCTGGTCGCGCTGCGAAACCTTGGCCTCGACTCCCATCAGCGAGAGCTTGGCACGCTGCGCTTCGGCCTCGTCGGGATTGCGGAACGCGCCGGCCTGCACGAAATAGGTAAACGCGCCAGCGTCGGGAGAGGCTGACTTCGCGCGCGCGAAATCGCCGAGCGGGTCCTTTGACGCCGCCGGCGGCTGGACCGTGGCCACCGGCGGCGGGCTGCCGCCGACGACGGCCGGCGGCAGCGGGTTGCCAGCACCGCCGCCCGCCGCACGGCCCGCGCCGTTGTCGATCGGCCCGGCCGCCGATGCGCCCGTGGCCGGGTTCTTGCCGTACAGCGCGGCGTTCGGATTCCAGCCGTTGTTCTTTGCCGCATCCTGGTCGGACGGACGGTTCACGCCCTTGTTGATGAACGG
>JAFECV010000205.1 GCA_018241985.1 Pseudomonadota bacterium
CGAAGGCCCCCGAAGGAAATTGCACCATGTGCGACAGAGAAGGTCACGACGCACACAACATCTTCACCGCGCCCGTGCTCGCAGAGGTTGTGGCGGTCGAGGCGGCGCGCGGGTCGCGCCGCAGGCGGTTGTGGGAGCTGCCGTCGCATGCGCTGTGTCCGGTCATCGGCGTCTGCCTGCCCATGCCGCTACTGCGCAAATGCCTGGCCAAGGCGCTGGGCGGCCGGGTGCTGGCCGGCGACTATGAACTGCATTGCGGCGTGATCAGTGACTGCGGCCGGCGCACGCCGATCGCGCAGCAATTGCAGCGCCTTCTCGACCAGCGCTATGCGGCGGCCCTGCGCGTGGCGGCACAGCAGAAGACCGGCGATGCGCTGCTGCGCTGGTGGTCGGCGGCCCGTCCGGGCGCCGAAGTACCCGGTGCGCTCTGGGCCACGCTGAGCCATGCCCGCTGCGACAGCGAACTGCAGGATCGGGTGCTGCGCGACATTCACATGGTCCAGCACCAGGTCGGCAGCGCCGAGCGCGCCGACCTTCGGCGACTGGGCGCGCTCGAGAACGAGAACCGTGCGTTGAACGAAGAACTGGCGCGGTCCCGAAATCGATGCCAGCACCTGACACAGCAGCGTGCGCTCGAAGTCGAGATGTTCCAGGCCGACAAGGTGCGGCTACGCATCGAGCTGGTTCGCCGAGGCGCTGAACTGGAAGGACTGCGCGCCACGCTGCGGCGGCTGCAGGCCGCGGTGCCCGAGCTGCGCCGGCGGCAGGAACTGGCCACGCAGGTCGGCGACCAGCAGAGCCGCATCCACGCGCTCGAGCATGCGCTGCTGGCGGCGCGGCAGGATCTGGCGCACGCGCGTCGCCACGGCGAGGAGGCCCGGCCGGCGCCGGCCGACGCCGATCCGGCACGCGCACCGGCCGACGAGGCGGAGCCGGTGCTGCCCGCTCTGGGCGAGCGCTCGGTTCTGTGCGTCGGTGGCCGGCCTTCGGCGGTGCCGGTGTACCGGCAGCTGATCGAGCGCACCGGCGGCCGTTTCCTGCACCACGACGGCGGCCAGGAGGATGCGGTGGCCAAGCTCGACGTCAACCTAGCCGCGGCCGACCTGGTGATCTGTCAGACCGGCTGCATCAGCCACCACGCCTACTGGCGCGTCAAGGAGCATTGCAAGCGCACCGGCAAGCGCTGTGTCTTCGTCGACAAGCCCAGCGTCAGCAGCCTGCACAAGGCACTGACCGATCTGCTGCCGCCCACCGCGCGGCCCTGACCATCCGCCCCGGCGCCGGACCGGCGGCTCCTCGAATCGACATCGATGAAAAAAACCCACGGCAAAACCTGGGCCTTGCCCCGGACCCGGGAGCGGCGATGCAGCGACCGATGCCTCCTCTGACCGACCGCGCCGCTGCCGCCGCACTGCTGGACCGCTGGCAGCGGCTGCAGCTGCAGGTGCGTTGCGCGCTGGCGCCCGACCATCCGGGCATCGTGCGGATCTATGTCCACGTCGGCCTGCGCATCGAGCGCTGCCGGCTGCGCACCGGCCTCGAAGTGCATCAGCGCCTGCTGCGCAACCTGCTGGCGACCGCTGCCGACGAAGGCCTGCCCTGGTTCTGGCGCAGCATCTGCCTGGAGAACATCGACCTCCCGCTGGCGCGGCTGCATTCGCTGCTGGCGCTGCACGATCCGTCGAGCGGCGATGCATGGGAGCAGGCCGTGCAGCGGCTGCGCGACGCCTTGCCGGCGACACCGGCGCGCAGCAGCCCCGGCTGCGGCTGAGCAGACCTCGAAAAAAAAGCGCCGCAGCGCTCCCTCTGCGGCGCTTCCTGCGCGGGCCGACATGGCCCGCGCCTTCGTCGGCTAGTTCTTCGTCAGTGCCTTGTTGTACTCGTCGCGTGTGACGCTGCCGTCGTGGTTCGCGTCGGCCTCGTCGAAGTGCTGCTCGAGCCACGGGATCGCTGCGGCCTCGTTGCGCGAGAGCTTGCCGTCGTGATTCGCGTCGGCGCGTTCGAACGAGGCGGCGGCGTCCTTCTTGCTCGCCGGCGGCGGGTCCATCGCGCCGGCCGGTGCGGCCATCGGCGCGCTCGGTTGCGCCGGAGGCGGTGGCGGCGTCTGCGCGTACACCGCGCCCGAGCCGGCCATCGCCACGGTCCAGGCCGCGATGAGCATCAGGCTGCGCGCGTCGAAGTCCGGGACGTAGCGTCGCTTGGCTTGTCGCTTGGTAGTCATTGAGTTGGCTCCACTTGATAAGTTGAACATCATTAGCAGTCCGCGCCGAAGCGGGTCCGGCGCGGAGCACACAGTTGCCTGTGCTGCTAGCTACTCGACTTGCTGGCCTTCAACACCGCGCTCTCGTACTGGGACTTCGTGATCGAGCCCTTGTGGTCCTTGTCGACCTGGGCGAAGTGCTCGGACAGCCATGGGAGCGCGGCGGCTTCGTTGCGCGTGAGCTTGCCGTCGTGGTTCGCGTCGGCGCGTTCGAATGCGGCGTCGGCCTCCTTCTTGTTGGCAGGCGGCTTCACGCTCATCGCACCGCCGGACGGTGGCGCGGCCTGCTCGCTGCCGGACGGCGACGCGGACATCCCGCCGCCGGACCCGCTGCCGGACGGTGGCGCGGTCATCGGCGTGCTCGGTTGCGCGGGAGACGGCGGCGGCGGCGGCGGCGTCTGCGCGTACACCGCGCCCGAGCCGGCTATCGCCACGGTCCAGGCCGCAATGAGCATCAGGCTGCGCGCGTCGAAGTCCGGGACGAAGCGTCGCTTGGTTTGTTGTTTGGTAGTCATTGAATGAACTCCACTGAATGAGTTGAACACCCAACCATTGCAGCGCAGCGAATGCGGCAAGGCCAGCACTCTTGCCCCGTGTTTCCTGAGAACCCAAACGCTTGCCGCGACTGACATTTCCATGCCCGAGGTAACGCAATCGCGCAGGCGGCACAATCGCGTCACAACCGTAAAGATGGGGAACCCGACATGGGCAAACGACTCACGCAGATCGCCACGCGCACCGGCGACGACGGCACCACGGGCCTGGGCAACAACACGCGCGTGCCCAAGGACAGCGCGCGCATCGAGGCGCTCGGCGATGTCGACGAACTCAACTCGCAGATCGGCGTGCTGCTGTGCGAGGACATGGCGGACGAGGTGCGCGCGCTGCTCACCGAGATCCAGCAGCAGCTGTTCAACCTCGGCGGCGAGCTGTCGATCCCCGGCTACGAACTGCTGAAAGCCGAGGCGCTGGCCGTGCTCGACGAAGCGCTCGCCCAGCACAACGCCACGCTGCCGCGGCTGCAGGAGTTCATCCTGCCCGGCGGCACGCGCGCGTCGGCGCAGGCCCATGTGTGCCGCACCGTCGCGCGCCGCGCCGAGCGCGCCGTGGTCGCGCTCGGGCGCGTCGAAACGCTGAACGACACGCCGCGCCGCTACCTGAACCGGCTGTCGGACCTGATGTTCGTGCTCGCGCGCGTGCTCAACCGCAGTGCCGGCACGCAGGCCGACGAGACCTACTGGAAGAGCGAGAAGCTCGGACAGCAGGCGGGCGGCTGATCAAATCCAGTTGCCTGGACCGGGCATCTGGATCGTCGTCGCCGGGTTGCCGCTGCCGAGCAGCGAGCCGATCACCGCGCTCAGGATCGAGATGAACAGGCTGGCGAACAGCGCGGTCCAGAAGCCCGAGATGCGAAAGCCGCGCACCATCGCCGCGACCAGCAGCAGCATCAGCGCGTTGATCACCAGCAGGAACAGGCCGAAGGTGAGCAGCGTCAGCGGCAGCGTGAGAACGATCAAGAGCGGCTTGACCAGCGCGTTCACGAAGCCGAGCAGCAGCGCCGACACCACGAGCGCGGAGCGGCTCTCGAAGCGCAGCCCCTTGAACACGAAGCTCGCGACCCACAGCGACAGCGCGATGATGGCCCAGGTCAGCAGGAACGAGGTCAGGTTTTCCAGCATATGCTATTGAATATATAGCGCACGGTGCGCGTGGTTCCTTCGCTTCGGCATCTTTTCTTTCAAAATCAGCGCGTCGCCAGCAGCGCGTCGTCGAAGATCGCGACCGCGCGCGTCCAGCCGGCCGAGGCGCCGCGGATCTTGTGCGGAAAGCAGCTGATGTAAAAGCCGTCGGGCAGGTCTTCCTTCGCCAGGCCCGGGAAGAACGGCGCGATCTGCCCGAAGCTCTGCTCGTGCGTGAAGTACTCGATCTTCGGCGCGAACGCCGGCGGGTCCGACAGCACGTCGTTCTCGAGGTAGATCGACAGATCGACGAATTTCCGGGGCATCGCTTTCCTCCGGTTCAAGTCAAAAAGCGCCAGCCGCCGGTCTACGGCTTGCGCGGCGCGAGCACCGCCATCGTGATGCGCGACACACAGGTGAGCTCGCCGGCCGAGTTGCGCAGGTCGATGTGCCAGACCTGCGTGGTGCGGCCGATGTGCACCGGGCGCGTGGTGCCGGTGACCCAGCCGTCGACCGCGCCCTTGATGTGGTTCGCGTTGATGTCGAGCCCGACCGCGCGCCAGCCCTCGGGGCAGCTGTACGCGGCGCCGCACGAGCCCAGCGTCTCGGCCAGCACCACGCTGACGCCGCCGTGCAGCAGCCCGTACGGCTGGCGCGTGTGCCTGTTCACCGGCACGCGCGCGCTGATGAAGTCGTCGCCGACCTCGAGGAACTCGATGCCCAGGTGCCGCACCGCGGTGTCCTCGTGGACGGCGGTCAGGAGTTCGACGGAGATCGGCTTTTGCCAGACGCGCATGACGTTTCCCTCAGGTGTTTGTGTTCAGGTGTCAGCGAAGGAGCGTACCGCAGATTCGCATTG
>JAFECV010000206.1 GCA_018241985.1 Pseudomonadota bacterium
TGCGCAATAATTGGTCCGATGGAACCAATCTACGCAAAAGTCGGCATCGTCGGTGCCGGCGCAATGGGCCGCGGCATTGCACAGATTGCCGCGCAGGCGGGCAGCCTGGTCCGGCTGTTCGACACGCAGGCCGCGGCCGTGGGCGCGGCGCGCGAGTCGGTGTTCGGCCAATGGGACCGGCTCGAGGCCAAGGGCCGGATGACGGCGGCGCAGGTTGCCGATCAGAAGCAGCGGCTGGTCGCGGCCGAATCCCTCGCGGCGCTGGCCGACTGCGATCTCGTGATCGAGGCAGTGGTCGAGCGGCTCGACGTGAAGAAATCGCTGTTCGCCGAACTGGAAGGCGTGGTGACGCCCAAGGCGGTGCTGGCGAGCAATACCTCGTCGCTGTCGGTCACCGCGATCGCCGCGGATCTCAAGCACCCGCAGCGCTTCGCCGGCTACCACTTCTTCAATCCGGTGCCGCTGATGCGGGTGGTCGAGGTGATCGCGGGTCTGAAGACCGACCCGGCCGTCTGCGCCGACCTCGCGGCCTACGCGCACCAGATGGGCCATACGGCCGTGCAGGCGCAGGACACGCCGGGCTTCATCGTGAATCACGCGGGCCGCGGCTACGGCACCGAGGCGCTGCGCATCGTCGGCGAAGGCGTGGCCGACTTCGCCACCATCGACCGCATCCTGAAGGACCAGGCCGGTTTCAGGCTCGGCCCGTTCGAGCTGATGGACCTGACCGCGCTGGACGTGTCGCACCCGGTGATGGAGTCGGTCTACCGCCAGTACTACGAGGAGCCGCGCTACCGCCCGAGCGTGATCACCGCGCAGCGGTTGGCTGGCGGCGTGGTCGGCAAGAAGGTCGGCGAGGGCTTCTACCGCTACCGGGACGGCGTGGCCGAGGTCGCGCCGGAGCCGCCGGCGCCGCAGGTCGATGAGATCCCGCCGGTCTGGGTCTCGACCCGCGCGGCGCGGCGTGCCGAGCTGCTGGCGCTCCTGAAGCACCTGGACGCGACGATCGAGACCGGCGCCTCGCCCTCGCCCGCCGCGCTGACGCTGGTCGCCCCGCTCGGCTTCGACGTGACGACGGTCGCGGTGGTCGATCGGCACGACCCGGCGCGCACGATCGGCATCGACCTGCTGGTCGAGGACGCCGCCACCAAGCGCCGCGTGCTCGCCACCAACCCGGCCACGCGCAGCGACTTCGCGCGCGCCGCCCATGCGCTGTTCGCGCGCGACGGCAAGGCGGTGAGCGTGATCCGCGACAGCGGCGGCTTCGTCACGCAGCGGGTGGTCGCGACCATCATCAATATCGCGGCCGACATCTGCCAGCAGCGCATCTGCTCGCCCAAGGATCTGGAAACCGCGGTGACCCTGGGGCTGGGCTACCCGCTGGGGCCGCTGGCGCTGGGCGACCGCCTGGGCCCGGCGAATGTGCTCGAGGTGCTGTTCAACATGCAGACCGTGTACGGCGATCCGCGCTACCGCCCCAGCCCCTGGCTGCGCCGGCGCGGCGCGATCGGCCTGAGCCTCTTACACGAAGAGGGCTGAGATGCCTGCCGAGATCAAAAGCCGCAGCGAGGGCCGGACCATGGTCCTGACGATCTCCAACCCGGCGCACCGCAACGCGCTCGGGCCCGCAATCTACGTGGCCGGAGTCGAGGCTTTGGGCGTCGCCGAATCGAGCGCCGAGGTGCGCAGCGTCGTCATCGCCGGCGAAGGCGGCATCTTCAGCGCCGGCGGCAACCTGCAGCGATTGCTCGACAACCGGCGCGAGCCGCCGGCGTTCCAGGCCGAGGCCATCGAGGGGCTGCACAGCTGGATCGAAGCGATCCGCGCGTTCCCGAAGCCGGTGATCGCCGCGGTCGAAGGCGCCGCGGCCGGCGCCGGCTTTTCGCTCGCGCTGGCCTGCGATTTCATCGTCGCCGCGCGCGGCGCGATCTTCGTGATGGCTTACAGCAATGTCGCGCTGTCGCCCGACGGCGGTGGCAGCTGGAGCCTGGCGCGCGCGCTGCCGCGCCAGCTGGTGAGCGAGCTCGTGATGTGCGGCGAGCGCATCGGCGCCGAGCGGCTGCACGAACTCGGCCTGGTGAACCGGCTGACCGACGCCGGCGACGCGCAGGACGAGGCGCTGGCGCTGGCGTCGCGCCTGAACGAGCGCGCGCCGAACGCGCTGGCCAGCATCAAGGAACTGCTGAACGACGCGCAAGCGAACACCCTTAGCCGCCACCTCGACGCCGAGCGCGACCACTTCGTCACGAACCTGCATCACGCGAATGCGGGCGTCGGGATCGAAGCGTTCCTGCACAAACGCAAGCCGCAGTACGAATAGCCGAGCGGCTGGCCCGCGTCGGCTTCCAGTCCGCGACGCGGTCGACACGCTCGCGAGCCTGCAGCGCGCGGTCCCGCAGGCGACAATCGTCGCTGCTGCCAGTCACCCAAAAGACACGCCATGGACGAGCCGATCCTTACCATCGAAGAACGTGAAGCGATCAATTCCGGCCGCTGGTTTTCGTCGCTGTCACCCTCACTCAGACACGACATTCTCCGATGTGCCTACGTCAGACGTTACAAGGACGGCGAACTGATCGCCGCGCGCGGCGATACGCCGCAGGAATGGATCGCCTGCGCGCAGGGCGCGGTGCGCGTGAGCTCGACCTCGATTTCGGGGCGCCAGATCACGCTGACCTACGTCGAGCCGGGCATCTGGTTCGGCGACGTGTCGATCTTCGACGGCGACCAGCGCACCCACGATGCCTACGCGCACGGCACGACGACGGTTCTTTGCGTCTCGAAGGCCGACTTCAAGAAAATCCTGGCCGCGCACGTGGAGCTGTACGAGGCGATGCTGCGGCTTCATGCGCGGCGCATCCGGCAGCTGTACGGGCTGGTCGAAGACCTGAACACGCTGCCGCTGCGCGCACGGCTGGCCAAGCAGTTGCTGCACCTGGCGCGCAGCTATGGCGTGCCGAGCCTGTCGGAGCACGGCGAAATCCGCATCGGGCTGCATCTGGCGCAGGAAGAGCTGGCGCAGTTGCTCGGCGCGTCGCGCCAGCGGGTGAACCAGGAGCTGAAAGCGATGGAGCGCGAAGAGGCGATCCGCATCGAGCCGGCGGGCCTGACGGTGCGCGACCGCGATGCGCTGCTGCGCATCGTGGAAGCCGAACACTGACGCGGGCGGCCGAGGCCCGTTGACGCCATGAGCAACTTCGATCAATTCGTCGGCACCCGCGAAATTCCCGCGCAGCACAGCTTCGACGTGGCAGCGCTGGCGGCCTGGCTCGAGGCGCGGCTGCCGGGCTTTGCCGGCCCGCTGCAGGTGGAAATGTTCAAGGGCGGGCAATCGAACCCGACCTACAAGCTGGTCACGCCGCGGCAGAGCTACGTGATGCGCGCCAAGCCAGGGCCGGTGGCCAGGCTGCTGCCCTCCGCCCACGCCATCGAGCGCGAATACGCGGTGATGAGCGGCCTCGCGGGCACCGAGGTGCCGGTACCGCGGATGCACGTGCTGTGCGAGGACGAATCGGTGATCGGCCGTGCGTTCTACGTGATGGAGTTCATGCAGGGCCGCGTGCTGTGGGACCAGACCCTGCCCGAGATCGACCGTGCCCGGCGCGGCGCGATCTACGACGAGATGAACCGCGTGATCGCGGCACTGCACAAGGTCGACTACAAGGCGCGCGGTCTGGCGAACTACGGCAAGCCCGGCAACTACTTCGAGCGCCAGATCGGCCGCTGGAGCAAGCAGTACCAGGCGTCGGTCACGCAACCCATCCCCGAGATGGACCGGCTGATGGAATGGCTGCCGACGCACATACCCAGCGCGGCGCAGGGCGACGCGCTCACCAGCATCGTGCACGGCGACTACCGGCTCGACAACCTGATGTTCCACCCGACCGAGCCGCGCGTCATCGCCGTGCTCGACTGGGAGCTTTCGACGCTTGGGCATCCGCTCGCCGACTTCAGCTACCACTGCATGGCGTGGCACATACCGAAGGGCACGTTCCGCGGCATCGGCGGCGTCGACCTCGCGGCTCTAGGCATCCCGAGCGAAGACGAATACATACGCCGCTACTGCGAGCGCACCGGCCTCGCCACGCCCGAGGCGCTGGCCGCCGACTGGAATTTCTACCTCGCCTACAACATGTTCCGCATCGCCGCGATCCTGCAAGGCATCGCGAAGCGGGTCGAAGCCGGCACGGCTTCGAGCGAACAGGCGCGCACCTCCGGTGCCGGCGCGCGGCCGATGGCCGAACTGGCCTGGAAATTCGCCTGCAGAGCCTGAAAACTCAAGGCTGAACGCCCCGCCCTTCCCCATTCCGACAGAGAGACCCAGGAGTTGACGATGGATTTCGACTATTCGCCGAAAGTCAAGGACATGCAGGCGCGCCTGCTGGCCTTCATGGACGAGCACATCTACCCGAACGAGCAGGTGTTCTTCGAGGAGATCGCGCGGAACCGCGCCAAGGGCAACGCCTGGGTGCCGACCCGGATCATCGAGCAGCTCAAGCCGAAGGCGCGCGCCGCCGGCCTGTGGAACCTGTTCCTGCCGCGTTCGCCGCGCGCGCCCGAGGGCCTGTCGAACCTCGAATACGCGCCGCTGTGCGAGATCATGGGCCGCGTGCCCTGGGCGGCCGAGGTGTTCAACTGCTCGGCGCCCGACACCGGCAACATGGAGACGATCGAGCGCTACGGCTCCGAGGCGAACAAGGACGAATGGCTGGAGCCGCTGCTCAAGGGCGAGATCCGCTCGGCGTTCCTGATGACCGAGCCGGCCGTGGCCTCGTCGGAT
>JAFECV010000207.1 GCA_018241985.1 Pseudomonadota bacterium
GAGATCTTCGCCGACATCGACTCGCCGATCGCATTGGCTTTCGTGCAGCGCTACCTGCCCCCGAATGGCTACAGAGGCGTCCTCTTCATCGAGAACCTGACGAGCTACGAACAGGCTACGCGCTCCGATTGGCCGGCCTTCGAAGGACTCGCGCTCGTCTACGCGGCTGGGTTCAAAGGCAGCGCGCAGCGTCTGCGCACGCCTGATGGCTGCTCACTGCTCTATGCCGCTCGTGGCGGCATGGGCCAAAGCCTGCGGGAAGGTTTCGAGGCCTGGCTGTTTGGCAAGGGTTCGGCAGCGGCGTTCTTCTGGGGCGACCTTGACTGGGCCGGGATGCGCATCCTTTCGGCCATGCGGGCGAGCTTCCCCGGGTTGACGGCTTGGGAGCCCGGATTCGGGCCGATGTTGGCCTCGTTGCGCGAGGGAGGCGGGCATTCGCCAGATGCGGCCGACAAGCAGGGCCAGAAGGCTATCGAGATGACCGGGTGCGCCTACGCGGATGGCCAGCTGCTGCCAGCACTTCGAACTGCCGGCCGCTTCGTAGACCAGGAGGCTGTATCTCTCCAGGTGGCGAAGGATGGCGAACCGGGCGCGGCTAGTTCATGGCCTCCAACGAGCTGAACCTACTGAACACGCTCTTGCTCGCCGAAGAGGCTGGCGACGTTGCGGAGGACTGAGGCAAGAAGGCGGCACGGCGGTCTCAAGCGGGACCTGCCGTCCTGCGAGGACGGACGCCTGCTACCCGACCCAGCGCCTGGGCGTCGGGTTGCAAAAACATTTGCGTTCCTATACGAAAAACGATAATATGAAAGAACGCTTTTGAAGCTCGACAGCCTCTCAGTGACCCCAACCCCCGTAGTACAGAGACCTCCGGCCGAGCCAGCAACGAGCGCTGTGCTGTTGCGCAATCTCCAGGCCCACGCGCGGTACCTGTTCCGCGAAGACGAGTTCGCCCGACACACCGGCCGCGAGCCAGGTAGCCCGGCCTCTCAATTGGCGCTTCAACGGTTGTCAAAGGCCGGGCGTATCACGCTGGCCCAGAAGAAGCCCGCGCGCTGGCTCATCATTCCTCCGGAGCAAACGCACTACGGCGCGCCGCCTGTTGACTGGTGGCTGGATGACCTGATGCGCGACCAGGAGCCCGCCTACTATGTCGCCCTGCTGAGCGCCGCTCGTCTCTGGGGGTCGTCGCACTACGCCTATCAAGCCACCCAAGTGATGGTGAGCCGTCCTCGGCAGCCGCTCGTCGCCGGGAAGTTGCGCGTTGAGTTCGTCGTCAAGAAGAGGCTTGCGGACACGCCGGTCGTGCACGAGCGCATGAGAACGGCCCACGTCAGGGTCAGCACTCGTGAGGCCACTGTGCTTGACCTGATTCGGCACCAGAACGCGGTCGGGGGGCTGGAGGCCGTGGCTCGGATTGCGCACGACCTACTGCCAAAGATGACTCCAGCAGGCGTCCTTGAGGCCGTGCGGGCACTGGACCAAGTGCCGGCGGCCCAGCGCTTTGGGTTCATGCTCGACCAGATGGGCAACCGGCGGCTTGCTGGCCCGATTGCAGGCTGGCTGCGTCAGCAGCGGCGGAACGTCCAACCCTTGGTCCCGCCCAGGGATGCCGAGGCCACCTCGCTCATGATTTCCGGCGATTGGGCCATCGAGTACACGTCGCGGCAAGACCAGTTGTTGAGGGAGATTCGGGGATGATTACCGCGCAAGAACTTGCCCAGTGGCGGCCTTTCGCTCCGTGGAGCAGCGACCTCCTGGTCGAGCAGGACTTCCTTATCAGCCAAGCGGTAGCCGCCATCTTCGAGGACAAGTTCTTGAAGGGCCAAGTCGCCATGCGCGGCGGCACGGTGCTTCATAAGGGTCATCTCGCGCCGGCAAGCCGATACTCGGAAGATATTGACCTGGTGCTTGTCGGTGACCGGCCCGCCGGCCACATCAAGAAGGCGCTCGCCCGCGTCTTGCGGCCACTTCTCGGCAAGCCCGTCGAGTCCGTCATGACCGACGTGCAGCTGACCGTGCGCAATCTGGTGGCCAAGTCCAAAATCATCCGCACTACGTACACGTATGACCCGGCAAGCGATGACGCGGCTCTCGCCCATCTCAAAGTGGAAGTCAACACCAACGAGAGCAGGAGCCTATTTCCTCTCGTGCCGGTCAAGGTGCATGCGCCCTCTCTGGGCGGTGGGGTGCGCCAAGTCGATGTCGTGTCCTATGACCTTGACGAAATGCTCGGCACGAAGTTGCGAGCGCTCCTGCAGCGTGAGCATGGCCGAGACTTGTTCGACCTCAGCTGGGCGTGGGAAGCTTCGCAGCAATCCGGGGCCTCGCCCAAAGTCGACCCCGTTCGCGTGGCAGAGGCCTTTCGCTTCTACATGAAACGGGAGGGGAGCAGGTTCAGCGCGACGGACCTTCAGGCGGAACTGGAGCGTCGGATGAAGTCGCGAAAATTTCTAAGCGACATGGACGGCTATCTGGCGTCTGGCCGAACGTATTCGCCGCAGGCCGCCTATCAGCAATTTTGCCGAGTGTTTTTGCCGCACCTGTGACTCGTGGAGTCCGTCGACACCCGCCCACTTCGGGTGGCGCCAGCATTCCTTGTTGCTTCGGGACGGAGGCCGCATGCCGCCGAGCCGCGAGCCCGAAGAAGTAACAGTCGAAAAAAGCCTAGGTGCGCGTCCTCAACCGCCAGGGAGGCCGCGCCAGCTCTTGGTTTCCGGGGTTTTTTGGGCCAACAGCGTAGTAAAACCCCGCCCAAAACAAAACCCCCTCCGGATCGGGAGGGGGTTCCTGGCAGATCGCGCTACGAGGTCAGGCGCTCACGCGGTAGTGCAGCAGCCCCTCGAGCAGCGAATGCCGCCAGCGGTTTGCGCCGCTCGCCTTCTTGCCGGACGGCGCAGCGGATTCCTGCTTGGCCTCAGCCTGCTCGTTCCACTGCAGCTCGCGCTCCCATGCCTTCGAAGCCTGAGCCTTGGCCTGACTTGCGACGGCCTGCTGCTCCAGCAGACTCTGCCCGCCACTCACCTCGGTCGACTCAGCGATGGTCGGCCGCTCCCAGGTGATTTCGCCTGCGAGCCCCCGGGCGGCCGACGCGATGTAGTCGCCCCACCACTTGGTGCCGGCATGCGCCGACTGCCCGCTGTCGGCGCGCCAGTCGGACATCCGCCGGTACTGTTCGTACCACTGGATGTAGCGACGGGTCTCGGCGATCTCGGCCGCGGCTTCCGGCTGCCCCTCGGCGCGCCATTCGGCGGCGTCGAGCGCATATTGCAGATCGGCACGGATGCGCGGATCCTGGCGCGCGGCGTCCAGGTAATGCGCGAGCGCACGCCTTTGCGCGACCCGCTGCGACCAGGCGTCGAGCCGCACCACCAGGCGCTTGGCCAGACCGCGTGCCGGGTTGGCCAGCAGACCCAGCGCCGCGAAAGCGACCGCCCACATCGCGACCCAGGCGGCAAACAGGTTGCCGTCGGTCCAGGTACCGACCAACTCGTCGGCCGCCACGATCAGCGCGGCGACCAGCGCCGCGAGCAACAGCGCGGCCAGCGCGCGGCTGCTGTCGAAGCCCTTGCGTGGCGCCGCGGTCGGGCGGTCCTTCGCAACCGCGTCTTGGCTGTGAAGCACTGCATTCAGGTTGTTCATGATGAATTCCCTTCCTTTCTTCATCTCTGACGGTGTCATATTAGGGTTAACACCAGATCGATTCAACTTTATATTGATGATCTCTGATATTCACATCCGTGATGCTTCGGTGCAGAATTCAGCTCCATGGACAACCCGAACTTCCGCACCCTCGACCTGAACCTGCTGCGCGTGTTCGACGAGGTGATGACCGAGCGCAACCTGACCCGGGCCGCGCGCAACCTGTCGCTGACCCAGCCGGCGGTCAGCAATGCGCTGCGCCGGCTGCGCGAGGCGCTGGGCGACGAACTGGTGCGCCGCGGCGGGCAGGGCATGGAGCCGACGCCGCGCGCGCGCGCGCTGTGGCCGGCGGTGCGCGATGCGCTGCGCCAGTTGCAGGCGTCGCTCGCGCCGAGCGCGTTCGTGCCGGCCGAGGCCGACAACAGCTTCGTGCTGGCGATGGCCGACGCGACCGGCGCCGAACTGATCCCACATCTGGCCGCGACGCTGGAGCAGGAGGCGCCCGGCGTGTCGCTGCGGGTGGTGCCGCTGCTCACGCGCGACCCGCGCCGCCTGCTCGACGAGGAGTCGGCGGATCTCGCGGTCGGCTATTTCCCCGCGGTGCTGGCGGACCTGACCGCGCGCGCGCAGGTCGGCAAGGCGGTGGCGTTCGCGCACGAACTGTTGTACGAGGGCCACTACGTCTGCGTGATGCGGCGCGACCACCCGCTGGCGGCGCAGACGTTGACGCTGGCCCGCTACTGCAGCGCGCGCCACCTGCTGGTGAGCTTCTCGGGCGAGCCGTTCGGCTTCGTCGACGAGGCGCTCACCTCGAGCGGGCGCGAGCGGCGCGTCGTGCTGACGGTGAACCAGTTCTACACCGCGGGCCAGGTGGTGTCGCGTTCCAACCTGCTGACCGTGCTGCCGCAGCATTTCGTCCCGCTGATCGGCTTCGGCCGCGAACTGGTGCAGCGCGAGCTGCCGTTCGAGGTGCCGGCGGTGCGGGTCACGGCGCTGTGGCACCGCCGCGTCGACTACAGCGGCGCGCACCGCTGGCTGCGCGACGCGGTCGCGCGCGCGGCGCACGACGCGTTCGGGAAGTGAACCACCCCCAGTCTTCGCGCACTGCGTGTCGCTT
>JAFECV010000208.1 GCA_018241985.1 Pseudomonadota bacterium
AATCCGCGCGTCGAGCCGCTCGCGGTACTCGGCCAGCAACGCCGCGCGCACCAGCGACTCGGCGTCGACCTCGCGGTCGTATGCGCGGGTGAACACCCGGTAGCCTTCGCTGGACGCTTCCAGCACGCGGCTGGTGCCGGCGTCGGCCAGGGCCACGCCGCCATCCCCTTCGCTACTCTGCGCCATTAGCAGCCGCAGCCCGGTCCGGTCCGGTGCGTCGTCGCCGTCCTGGCAGTCGTCCGCGTCGCCGCGCTCGTCGTCGCGGCTCGCAAGGAGCTCGCAGGTCGTGGCCGCGATCGCGCGCGCGTGCCGCGCAAAGGCACGCTGGTCGGTGCGCGTGCGGCGCAGCGCGGCGAGGTCGTGCGCGATGTGGCCGATCAGCATCACGCTGGTCGTCTCGACCATGTCGGCGGTTCGCTCGGGCATGGCCTCGCCGCTGAGTCGGGTGCGCACGGCCTGCGCCAGCGAGAACAGCAGGATGCCGCGTGCGCTCTCCGTCAGCCCCGATTGCACGAACGCTTCGGACCATTGCCGGAACCGGTGCCGGAGGTTGCGCCGCAAGCCCGGCATGGCGTCCTGCGCGAGCGACTCGACGCGCAGCTGCTCGAGCAGATCGAAGATCAGGCGCTCGATCGGGTCATCAGGGGCGAGGCTGTCGTGCAGGCGGCGATCGGAGTACGCGAGCCGCAGCGCGATGCCGTCGGCCGCGCCGCGGAACGAGGTGAAATCGTCCTCTTCGAGGGAAGGGTGCAGGTGCGGCGCGAAGGCCGGCAGCGGGTGCCCCGCGCGATACAGCCGCCGGCCCCGGAAATGGAGGTCGGCTTCACCGGCCAGCGCGCGGATGGCCGCCGCGCACAGTTCCTCCACCTGCTGCTGGTGGCGCGCGCGAAGCCGGGCGTCGGTCACCGCCCGCTCCGTCAGCCGCCGAGCGCGTGGCGTGCGAAGGATTCGTCCAGTTCCTGGTCGAAGCAGCGCTGATAGTACTCGGCGACGATGGGCCGCTCTGCCTCGTCGCACTTGTTCACGAACGACACGCGGAACGCGACCGCCGGATCGCGGAAGATCTCGCAGTTCTCGGCCCAGGTGATCACGGTGCGCGGCGACATCAGCGTCGACAGGTCGCCCGCGGCAAAACCCTTGCGCGTGAGGTCGGCAACCGCAACCATGGCCTCGACGTGTCTTCGCCCCTGCTCGGTCGTGGCTTTGCCCGGCACGCGCGCCAGCACGATCGCGACCTCCTCTTCGCGCGGCAGGTAGTTCAGCGACGCGACGATGTTCCAGCGGTCGATCTGCGCATGGTTCAGCCGCTGCGCGCCGTGGTACAGGCCGTTCAGGTTGCCCAGGCCGACGGTGTTCGCGGTCGCGAACAGCCGGAAGTACGGATGCGGGCTGATCACGCGGTTCTGGTCGGTCAGCGTGAACTTGCCGTCGCGCTCGAGGATGCGCTGGATCACGAACATCACGTCGGGCCGGCCGGCGTCGTATTCGTCGAACACCAGCGCCACCGGCCGCTGCAGCGCCCAAGGCACGATGCCTTCCTGGAACTCGGTGATCTGCTGTCCGCCGCGCAGCACCACCGCGTCCTTGCCGACCAGATCCATCCGGTTGATGTGGCCATCGAGATTCACGCGAACGCAGGGCCAGTTCAGCCGGGCGGCGACCTGCTCCACGTGCGAGGACTTGCCGGTTCCGTGCAACCCCTGCACCAGCACCCGCCGGTTGCGCGTGAAGCCGGCGAGCAGCGCCAGCGTCACGTCCGGGTTGAAGCGGTAGGCGGTGTCGATTTCCGGCACGTGGTCGTCGCGCTCGCTGAAAGCCGGCACCTTCAGCTCGGTGTCGATGCCGAAGGTGTCGCGTACCGGCAGCAGCCGGTCCGGTCGCTGGGGGATGTCGGTCATAGCGTTACCAGGCCCTAGGCGCCGGCGTCGATCCGGCCGATGGCCTGCGCGGCACTGCGCAGTGCGGGCAGCCATTGCCTGGCCTTCTCGGGGGTGGCCCGGATCGTCGGCGCCTGGATCGCGACGCACAGGTTCGAGGGCCCGGTCTCGCGCGGCACGAGCACCGCGATGCACATCAGCCCGGGAAGGAACTCCTCCTCGTCGAGCGCGTAGCCGTTCTTGCGCACGCGCGCGATCTCGCGCTCGAGTCGTTCCAGATCGGTGTTCGTCGTCGCGGTGAATTTCTCCAACGGCGCGTGCGCGAGCAGCCGGCCGCGTTGCGCCGGGCTCATCTGCGCGAGCAGCACCTTGCCGCTGGCCGAGCAATGCACCGGCACCCGCGAGCCTGCGCGCAGGTAAAAGCGCAGCGGCGCCGCAGTCTCGACGCGATCCAGGTAGATCACCTCGTCGCCGGAGAGGGCCGTGATGTTGCAGCTCTCGCCGACCTGCTCGACCAGCTTGCGCAGCACCGCGTGCCGCGCGCCGCGCTGGGTGTCGTTGAGCAGCAGGTTCTCGGCCAGACGGCGCAGCCGGGCTCCGATGCCGTAGTGCCGGTTGTCGCCTTCGCGCTGCAGCAGCTCGGCGGCTTCGAGTTGCTGCAGCATGCGGTGCAGCGTGGCCTTCGGAAGGCCGGTTTCTTCGACCAGACTCTGCAGCGTGTGATGCTGATCCGTCGCGCCGATCACCTCGAGCAGCGCGAACAGGCGCATCGTCGGCGTGTCGCCGTTGGCTTCGAACGGCAAGGTGTTGTTGACGATCTGCATAGACTCATCATACATTAAAATTCCGAAAAACGGAACATGGCGTATTGATTTGTAAAACCATGTTGACCCGGCCCAGCTTGGGCGATATAGTTCGGAAACCAAAAAACCGGAACATTGCGTCCCGAAAAATAATTCTGTTCAGTCGTTCGTTTTCCACCCATCCTCGAGGAGCCTCGCTGCCATGAGCCAGAACCGTACCGCCGCCCGCACCCCCGTCACCGGCGTCCAGAAGATGACGCCTTCCGAAGCCTTCGTCGAAACCCTGGTGGCCAACGGCGTCACCGACATGTTCGGCATCATGGGCTCCGCGTTCATGGACGCGATGGACATCTTCGCGCCCGCGGGCATCCGCCTGATTCCGGTCGTGCACGAGCAGGGGGCCGGCCACATGGCCGACGGCTATGCGCGCGTCAGCGGTCGCCATGGCGTGGTGATCGGCCAGAACGGTCCCGGCATCAGCAACTGCGTGACCGCGATTGCCGCGGCGTACTGGGCGCACAGCCCGGTCGTGATCGTGACGCCGGAAACCGGCACGATGGGCATGGGGCTGGGCGGCTTCCAGGAGGCGAACCAGTTGCCGATGTTCCAGGAGTTCACCCGGTACCAGGGCCACGTGAACAATCCGCGCCGCATGGCCGAGTACACCGCGCGTTGCTTCGACCGCGCGGTCAGCGAAATGGGGCCGACCCAGTTGAACATTCCGCGCGACTACTTCTACGGCACGATCGAATGCGAAATCCCGAAGCCGATGCGCGTGGAGCGCGGCGCCGGCGGCGAGAACAGCCTGAATGCAGCGGCGGAACTGCTGGCCAGCGCGAAGTTCCCGGTGATCCTGGCCGGTGGCGGCGTCGTCATGGGCGACGCGGTCGAGGAATGCAAGGTGCTGGCCGAGCGCCTGGGCGCGCCGGTGGTGACCGGCTACCTGCGCAACGATGCGTTCCCGGCGAATCACCCGCTGTGGGCCGGTCCGCTCGGCTACCAGGGCAGCAAGGCCGCGATGAAACTGATCGCCAAGGCCGACGTGGTGCTCGCGCTCGGCTCGCGCATGGGTCCGTTCGGCACTTTGCCGCAGCATGGCCTCGACTACTGGCCGAAGAATGCCAAGATCATCCAGGTCGAGGCGGATCACACGAACCTCGGGCTGGTGAAGAAGATCACCGTCGGCATCCACGCCGATGCGAAGGCGGCGGCGAAGGCGCTCGCCGCCCGGCTGCAGGGCAAGCAGCTCGCATGCGATGCAACCAAGGCCGAGCGCGCGAAGGACATCGCCGCGGAAAAGGCAGCCTGGGAGAAGGAACTCGACGAGTGGACGCACGAGCGCGACCCGTTCAGCCTGGACATGATCGAAGAAGCCAAGCACGAGGAAGGCCGTTGGCTGCATCCGCGCCAGGTGTTGCGCGAGCTGGAGAAGGCGATGCCGGCGCATGCGATGGTGTCGACCGACATCGGCAACATCAATTCGGTCGCGAACAGCTATCTGCGCTTCAACGAACCGCGCAGCTTCCTCGCGCCGATGAGCTTCGGCAATTGCGGCTATGCGTTGCCGACGGTGATCGGCGCCAAGGTCGCCGCGCCGGAGCGCCCGGCGATCGCCTACGCCGGTGACGGCGCCTGGGGCATGAGCATGATGGAGACGATGACCTGCGTGCGCCACAACATCCCGGTGACGGCCGTCGTTTTCCACAACCGCCAATGGGGCGCGGAAAAGAAGAACCAGGTGGACTTCTACAACCGGCGCTTCGTCGCGGGCGAGCTGGACAACCAGAGCTTCGCCGGCATTGCCAAGGCGATGGGTGCCGAGGGCATCGTCGTCGACAAGCTGGAAAACGTGGGCTCGGCTCTGAAGAAGGCGGTCGACATGCAAATGAACCAGGGCAAGACCTGCATCGTCGAGATCATGTGCACCCGCGAACTGGGCGATCCGTTCCGCCGCGATGCGCTGTCCAAGCCGGTGCGCTTCCTCGAGAAGTACAAGGACTATGTCTGACCGGCGGCTTTGACGAGGAGAGCGCAATGAGCGCCGCGCAGCCGAGTGCCGCAGGGGAGGCGTC
>JAFECV010000209.1 GCA_018241985.1 Pseudomonadota bacterium
ACTGATCGATTTCGTCAACCAAGCGCTGGCGGCAGGCCGGCCGCTGCGCGACGCGGTGATCGATGCCGCCGCGGTGCGTGCCAAGCCGATCGCGCTGACCGCGCTGGCGGCGATGATCGGCGGCTTCTTCATCTTGGACGATCCGATCTTCCAGGGGCTTGCGGTCTCGCTGATCTTCGGCATCCTGGTCTCCACGGTGCTGACGCTGCTGGTGATCCCGCTGCTCTATTACGCATGGCTGTCGCGCGGCCGGAGCGCCGATGAAGGAAGTTCGTCATGAACGGGGAACGCGGCATAGCGTCCGGCCTGACGCGGGTCATGGCGGCGGCGATCGTGGCCGGATTGGCTGCCGGACTGCTGGCCGGCTGCGCGGTGGGTCCGGATTTCCAGCGCCCCGCCGCGCCCGACGTGTCCGGCTACACCACCGCGCCATTGCCCGCGCAAACGGCATCGGCGCCGACGCTGCTGGGCGGGGCGCAGCGCTTCGAGGCGGGCAAGGGCGCCGATGCACGGTGGTGGCGCAGCCTGGGCTCTGCCAGGCTGGATGCGTTGATCGACCGGGCTTTGGTCGCCAGCCCCACGCTGGCTTCCGCCAAGGCCACCTTGCGCCAGGCGCAGGAAGTCTATTCGGCGCAGGCGGGAGCGACGCTTTATCCGCAGGTCGATGCCGGCGTCGGTGCGCAGCGCCAGCGCATGAATCCGGCCGCGCTGGGATTGAGCGGCGACGCACAGGAATTCAGCCTGTACAACGCCGGCATCGGCGTTCATTACCGGCTCGACCTGGCCGGCGGGAACCGCCGTGCGCTGGAAGCGCTGGCGGCGCGTACCGACTATCGGCGCTACGAACTCGATGGCGCCCGCCTGACGCTGGCCGCGAATATCGCGACGGCCGCGATCACCCGGGCCCGTCTCGCCGGGCAGATCGCAGCGACGCAGGCGATGCTCGATGCGCAGAGCGAGCAGCTCGATCTGACCCGCGAAGGGGCGCGCATCGGCCAGATCGCGCCGGACGAGGTGCTGGCGCTGCAGACCCAGGTCGAGCAGACGCGCGCCGCGCTGCCGGTGCTGCGCAAGCAGCTCGAACAGACCGAACACCTGCTCGCCGTTCTCGCCGGGCAGCCGCCCGGTGCCGGGGCGGTGCCGGCCTTCACGCTCGACGAATTCAGGCTGCCCGCCGATCTTCCCGTGCTGCTTCCTTCCGAACTGGTGCGCCGCCGCCCCGACATCCAGGCGGCCGAAGCGCTGCTGCACGCCGCCACCGCCGACTACGGGGTGGCGGTCGCAAAGCTCTATCCGCAGCTCGACCTCAGTGCGAGCCTCGGCTCCCAGGCCTTGACCACGGGCGCATTGTTCGGCGCCGGCTCCGCGGTCTGGAGCGTGATGGCGCAGTTGACGCAGCCGCTGTTCAACCCCGGCTTGCCGGCCCAGAAGCGCGCGTCATTGGCCGCGCTCGATGCCGCGGCGGCGAACTACCAGGCGGTCGTGCTCGACGCCTTGCGCAATGTCGCCGATGCGCTTCGCGCGCTCGATCACGATGCGCAGGCACTGGCCGCATGGGCCGCTGCCGACAAGGCCGCGCAGGCCTCGGTCGAATCCATCCGTAGCCAGTACGCGCTCGGGGCTGCCAGCTACGTTCAGCTGCTGATCGCGAGCCAGCAGGCGCAGCAGACGCGCACCAGCCTGGTCGCCGCGCAGGCGCAGCGCCTCGCCGACAGCGCCGCGCTGTACCAGGCGATGGGGGGCGGAGCGCCGGGCTCGGGCGACGCGTCCAACTTGGAGCAGGCGGGCAAACGGATCGATTGAAAACCGCCCGCACAGGAGAGCGGAGAAGGGCTCGCGCGCTGACGGCATCGGTACACTGGATGGACAAGGTCCTTACCGATGAGCGATCCGATCCTCGAGCACACTGCTCCGGTTCAAAGAGTGCCCCGGCCGCCGCGGCCCGGATGGCGGCCGGACGTCGATCCCGCGCGCTGCACCGGCTGCGGACGTTGCGTCGCGGTCTGCGAGCCGCATGTGCTGAGTCTGGCAGTCGACCATTGGCGCAAGTGCGCGACGCTGGACGACCCCGACCATTGCACTGGCTGCAGCGACTGTGCGGTGATCTGCCCGTTCCACGCGATCACGATGCGCAAGCTCGCATCGGCAATCGGCTGAACCGTACCGCCGGCCGACTCTGCACGGCGTCCCGGCGCCGCTCAGCCCAGCCGGGCCAGCAGGTCCGCAGCCCACACGGCAGCGAGCTTGCGCCAGCCGCTGCGGCTCGGGTGGATCTCGTTGGCCCAGTCGCCGCTGCCGTCGGTGGTGCCGAGTGCGGCCGGCGTCAGCACGCCACGGGTCGGCACCGGGTGGATGGCGTCGCGCCCCGCCGCCCAGCCGGCGATCGTTTGCTCGATGTCGTCGAACAGCGCAGCGGTCAGTGTCGGCCAGAGCGCGGGGGCGATGCCGTTCTTGTCGTAAGCGGTGCAGAGCCAGGGCCCAACGTTCGGCGCGGCCGGCGCGTTGCGGGCCGTCGGCGTGTCGTAGCAGTTCAGGAAGATCGGCGTCGCAGCGTTGTCCGCGCTGCTGCGGATCGCGTCGTAGACCACGGCGAAGTTCGGATTCAGATAGCCGTCGACCAGCTTCGCCAGCGCTTGCGGGGCAACGCAGATGCCGCCGTCGGCCGGCGGCGGCAGGCCGCTCATGTCGCGCAGGATGCCCTGGCCCGGGCCTGGGTCCAGCGCCGCGTCGATGAAGTCGTTGCCGCCGGCGCTGAGCAGGATCGCGTCGTAGCGGAACTGCCGGAGCCAGAACCCGAACTCGCCCTGCATCACGTCGGTGATGCGCCGCAGCGTGTCGCCGGACGCCGCGAGGTCGATGATCAGCACCGCCTCGCCGCGGCGGTTCATCTCCTGGGCGAGAAAGTCCGGCAGCGCCGGGATGAACGGCGAACTGCGGTCCATCCACGAATCGCCTTCGGCGAGAAAGCGATAGCGGAACGGCCCCCAGCTTTCCACGTCGGTCGTGCTCTGGAGGTACTGGCGTCCGGTGACGGCGAGTGACCGCATCGTGGGCTCCTTTGTTGGCTGGCGCGAAAATAGCACGCGCCGGCCGCGCCGCGCAATCGGAAACGGCGAAGGCGCCCGGTGCACGAAAAACGGCGCCCTCGGGCGCCGTTGCTGCAGGATGCCGGCTTGCGGATCAGAAGCGGTGGCGCATGCCGATGCCGAACGAATTGCCGGTGTCGTAGTTCGTGATCTTGTCGTTCATGTACACCGCGTACAAGTCGGTTCGCTTCGAGAGGTTGTAGTCGTACCCGAGCGAGAAGGTGCCGCGCTTGGTTCCATCGAGAACGCTCGTCGGCGAAGTCGTCCACTTGGTGTTGGCATAGGCGACCATGACCTTGCCCGGGCCGGCAGCGATGTCGGCGCTCAGGCTCCAGGTCTTGCTGTCGGCGTTGCCGGCCGGGCCGCCGTTGTAGTTGTCGTTGCGGGTCTGCTCGTAGTTGGCGTAAACGTTGGCGATGCCGAGCGCGACCTTGCCGGACAGCATCCACGCGTTCTGCTGCGAGAAGCCGAGTTCGACATTGCCGAGGGTGCCGGGCAGCGGGTTGTTCACGCGCACCTGATGCGCGAAGCCGCCCAGTCCGAACCGGCCGTTGAAGTACAGGAAGCTGGCGCCGATGTTGTGCTGGCTGTTGTCGCCGGCGACTCCGCCGAACTGGTAGTACAGGTCGCCGGTGAAGCCGCTGAAGTTGGGCGTCGTGTAGTGGACCTCGTTGCTCCAGCCGGTGTCGCCGGCATTTGCCGCCGGCCAGCCGGTGCCGTTGAACAGCGGGACGTTGGCATGCAGCACGATCGGCGAGAACGTGAAGGAGTCGCCGAATGCGTTGAACAGCGCCGTCGGCAGGAAGTTCGGCGCGAGGTCGCGCCCCAGATGGACGGTGCCGAATGCGCCCTTCAGGCCCACGTAGGCGTCGCGGCTGAAGAAGGTTTCGTTGCCGCTGAAGCGGCCGGCCGCGCCCGTGTTGTCCTGGAAGAAGCTGGCGAGATTGAACTCCGCATTCAGGCCGCCGCCGAGGTCTTCCGTGCCGGACACGCCCCAGTACGGGGTGCTCATGCCGGCCGTGCCCAGCGTGCTGACGCGCTGGCTGCCCGATGGCTGCATCGAACCGGCGAACGCGTCCACCAGCCCCGAAAGCGTGACGCTGCTCTGCGCGAACGCGCCGCCGGACAAAGCGCCGGCGATCAGTGCCGCGACGATGTTTCTCTTGATGCGGCGGGCGGACGCCCCGTCATGCCGCTTCGATGCGCTATCGAATCTGCTGCTTGCCTTCTTGTGCATGTCTGTCTCACTCTCGTTGATGGTCTTCGCGTCGAGCTTGCCGGCGCTGCAGGTACCTGCAGCGCGGCCGGCGTTATGAGAACTTAAAGCGTCGTTCTTGTAAACGAGCTTTTCTGTTCAAACTCTTTTGCTTTTGAGTATGGAATCCGGTCGGCGTGACCGGTTCGCGCGATTCGACGCGCCGAGGTGAATGCTTGCGGCCGGGATGCGCGCCGCGCCGACGCCGTGGTGAAGCGTCGCTCCTCGATCGAGGAATCCGCATGCGAGAGATGGTGCCCGAGGTCGGACTCGAACCGACAAGCCTTGCGGCGGAGGATTTTGAGATTGAGTTCCGCGACTAGCATGAGTCTACGCTGGAACCCGCAAAGGCTTGCTGCGCTTGGTTTTCCAAGAGGCTAGTCCCGTTTAGCCTTACGCCTAG
>JAFECV010000020.1 GCA_018241985.1 Pseudomonadota bacterium
GAGGGCAAGGGGTGCCTGTTCAAGAAGTTCGCCGGCATCGACGTGTTCGACATCGAGCTGGCCGAGCACGACCCGGACAAGCTGGTCGACATCATCGCCGCGCTGGAGCCGACGCTGGGCGGCGTCAACCTCGAGGACATCAAGGCGCCCGAGTGCTTCTACGTCGAGAAGAAGCTGCGCGAGCGGATGAAGATCCCGGTGTTCCACGACGACCAGCACGGCACCGCGATCATCTCCAGCGCGGCCCTGCTCAACGGGCTGGAACTGGTCGGCAAGAAGATCGGCGAGGTGAAGATCGCCGCCTCCGGCGCCGGCGCCGCCGCGCTCGCCTGCCTGGACCTGATGGTCGCGCTCGGCGCGAAGCGCGGCAACGTCCACGCCTGCGATTCCAAGGGCCTGATCTACACCGGCCGCCCCGGCGGCTTCGACGAATCGAAGGCGCGCTACGCGCAGCCCGACACCGGCGCGCGCACGCTGGCCGACGCGGTCAAGGGCGCCGACGTGTTCCTCGGCTGCTCGACCGCCGGCGTGCTGACGCCGGAGATGGTCAAGACCATGGGCGAGCGGCCGATCATCCTCGCGCTCGCGAACCCCGAGCCCGAGATCCGGCCCGAGCTCGCGAAAGAAGCGCGGCCGGACTGCATCATCGCGACCGGGCGCTCGGACTACCCGAACCAGGTCAACAACGTCCTGTGCTTCCCGTACATCTTCCGCGGCGCGCTCGACTGCGGCGCGACCACGATCAACGAGGCGATGAAGCTCGCCTGCGTGCACCAGATCGCGTCGCTGGCGAAGGCCGACATCAGCGAGGAGGTCGCGCGCGCCTACGTCGGGCAGGAACTGGTGTTCGGCCCGGAGTACCTGATCCCGAAGCCGTTCGATTCGCGGCTGATCCTGCGCATCGCGCCCGCGGTCGCGCAGGCCGCGCACGAATCCGGCGTCGCGACCCGGCCCATCGAAGACATGCGCGCCTACCGCAACAGCCTGACGCGCTTCGTCTACTCCACCGGCATGGTGATGCAGCCGGTGTTCAACGCGGCGCGCGCGGTGCCCGACGAGAAGAAGCGGGTCGCCTTCGCCGAGGGCGAGGACGAACGCATCCTGCGCGCGGTGCAGTTGGTGCTCGACGACGGCATCGCCAAACCGATCCTGATCGGGCGCCCGGCGGTGATCGAAACCCGCATCGCCAAGGCCGGGCTGCACTTCAAGCTCGGGCATGACGTGGAATGCGTGAACCCCGAGGACGACCAGCGCTTCCGCCAGTACTGGGAGACCTACCACGGCATCATGGGCCGGCGCGGCGTGACGCCCGAGGCGGCGAAGGCGGCGGTGCGGCGCTCGAACACGACGATCGGTTCGCTGATGGTCAAGCTCGGCGACGCCGACGCGATGATCTGCGGGCTGGTCGGCCGCTACGACAACCACCTGATGCACGTGCGCGACATCGTCGGCCTGAAACCCGGCGCGACCACGCTCGCCGCGGTGAACGCGCTGCTGCTCGACACCCACACGCTGTTCATCGCCGACACCTACGTCAACGAGAACCCGAACGCCGAGGAACTGGCGACGATCGCGCTGATGGCGGTCGAGGAACTGCGCCGCTTCGGCATTCCGCCGAAGGTCGCGTTCCTGTCACACTCGAACTACGGCTCGTCGGACCGCGAATCGGCGCGCAAGATGCGCCGCGCGGCCGAGCTGTTCGCGAAGCTGGCGCCCGACGTCGAATCCGACGGCGAGCTGCACGGCGACTCGGCGCTGTCGCAGACCATCCGCCGCAACGCGCTGATGGACACGCGCCTCTCCGGCGAGGCGAACGTGCTGATCTGCCCGAACCTCGATGCGGCGAACATCCTGTTCAACGTACTGAAGATGACCGGCGGGCACGGCGTGACCATCGGGCCGCTGCTGCTCGGCGCGGCCCACACGGTGCACGTGATGACGCCGTCGTCGACCGTGCGCCGCGTCGTCAACACCACCGCGGTCGCGGTCGCCTCGATTACGGGGCAGCAGCGCTAGCCCCTGCTTGACCTGCCGGTGCGGCGCGTCTGCGCCGCGGCGAGCTCCTTCGGACTCAGCACATACGAGGGGTTGCCCGCGAGGCGCTGGATGGCGAGGTCGATGAAGGCGCGCACCCGTCGCGGCTGCGCGGCCCGGTTGCCGTAGTACAGGTACAGGCCCAGGTGATCGGTCGCGTGCTCGGCCAGCACCGGCACCAGCTTGCCCGCCCGCACCAGCGGCGCCGCTTGCATCCCGGAAACCTGGCCGATGACGGTCCCGTCCAGGATCGCCTGCAGTTCCGCGTCGACGTCATTGGTGGACAGTGCGCCGGCCACGGGACGGTGCACGACCTCCTCCCCGACCCGCACGTGCCATGGCATGACCTGGCCGGTGGCCGGATGGCGGAAGACGCTGCATCGGTGCGCAGCGAGCTCGTCGAGGGAGCGCGGCGCGCCGAACTGCTTCAGGTAGTCGGGCGCCGCGCAGATGAGCAGCTGCATCGCGAACAGCCGGCGCGCGATCAGCCCTTCGGCCGGAGGGCCGCCGATCCGGAAGCCGACGTCCACCCGGTCCTGCACCCAGTTGCCGATCCCGTCGTCCAGTTGCACGTCGGGAAGCACCAGCGGAAAGCTGCGGCAGAACTCGTCCACGATCGGCATCAACACCGGCGCGAAAGCCGACCGCGGTCCGACGATGCGCAGCGGCCCCGCCACTTCGTCCTTCGCGCCGCGCACCGCATGCAGCGCGCGCTCCAGCATCGCCACGGCGGGCTGCGTGGCCTCCAGGAATTGCTGGCCCTCGTCCGTCAACGACAGGCCGCGCGTGGTCCGGTGCAGGAGCCGCACGCCCAGGTGCCGCTCGAGCTGCGCGATCGCCTGGCTCGCCGCCTGCGGCGTGACGCCCTGCGCAACGGCCGCACGGCGGATGCTCCCGAGCTCCACGGCCCTGGCGAAGGTGGAGATGGAACGCAGTTCGTTGATGGGCATGCGTAGACAGCGGCAAGTTTCGCTTGATTGTGGCGCAACCGATTACTGTCTAGTGGATTGACACCGGATTTCCTAAAGTTCTCCCTGTCGCGGGCAGATTGCCCACTCCGAGCGAAAAAGGAGATCCCTATGCAGAAACGAACGCTGGGCCAAGGCCTGGAAGTGTCCGCCATCGGTTACGGGTGCATGGGCCTGAGCTATGGCTACGGCCCGGGGGTGGGCCGGCAGGAAGCCATCCGGATGATTCGCGCCGCCTTCGACCGCGGCGTCACCTTCTTCGACACCGCCGAGGCCTATGGCCCGTTCACGAACGAGGACGTGGTCGGCGAAGCGCTCGCACCGATGCGCGACCAGGTCGTCATCGCGACCAAGTTCGGCTTCCGGGACGGCGACGCCAGCAAGGGCCAGGACAGCCGGCCCGAGCGCATCCGGCAGGTCGCCGACGAGGCGCTTGAGCGCCTGCGCACGGACCGCATCGACCTGTTCTACCAACACCGGGTCGACACGAGCGTTCCGATGGAAGACGTCGCCGGAACGGTGAAGGACCTGATCGCCGAGGGCAAAGTGAAGCACTTCGGCCTGTCCGAGGCCGGCGCCGCCTCGATCCGGCGGGCGCATGCCATGCAGCCGGTCACCGCGCTACAGAGCGAATACTCGTTGTGGTGGCGCGAACCGGAGAAGGACATCCTCCCCATGCTGCAGGAACTGGGCATCGGCTTGGTGCCGTTCAGCCCGCTGGGCAAGGGCTTCCTGACCGGCAAGATCGACGCGAACACGTCCTTCGGTCCCAAAGACTTCCGCAGCATCGTGCCGCGCTTCAGCGCGGAGGCGCGCCAGGCGAACCAGGCGCTGGTCGACGAGATCGCGGCCATCGCGGCAGCCAAGCAGGCAACGCCGGCCCAGATCGCGCTCGCGTGGCTGCTCGCGCAGCGTCCCTGGATCGTGCCGATCCCCGGCACCACGAAGCTGCCCCGGCTCGAGGAGAACCTGGGCGCCGCCGGCGTGCAGCTCTCGCCCCACGACCTGCGACGCATCGAGGCCGCGCTCTCGAAGATCACGGTCACCGGCGACCGCTATCCTGCGCATCTGGCTGCGCGCGCCGGCCGCTGAACGCGAGATGCCTGCGGAACCCTTTCGCGGGCACGACGTCTCACTGGATAGCCTCTCCGACCCGATCGCGAGGCGGGCGCGGACGCCGGGGATGGCGTCTCGTCGCCGGATCGGCGTGAGCAACGCCTGAAAAAAGCAAGGAGCCATCGAATGACCGACAACATCCCGGGCAAGGTCGTCGTCATCACCGGCGCGAGCAGCGGGCTCGGCGAGGCCGTCGCCCGCCGGCTGAGCGCCGAGGGCGCGAGCGTCGTGCTGGGCGCTCGGCGTGTCGACCGCATCCGGAGCCTTGCCGACGCACTGAACGGCGCCGGCGGCAAAGCGATCGCGCGGGCGACCGACGTCACCAAGCCGGACCAGGTGCAGGCGCTGGTCGATACTGCGCTGCAGGCCTACGGCCAAGTCGACGTCATCATCAACAACGCGGGCCTGATGCCCCATTCGCCGCTCGAGCGCCGCAAGATCGAGGACTGGAACCGGACCCTCGACGTGAACGTGAAGGGCGTGCTGTACGGCATCGGCGCGGTGCTGCCGCACATGATCGGCCGCAAGCGCGGGCACATCATCAACGTCGCCTCCGTGGCCGCGTACAAGGTGCGCCCCGGCAGCGCGGTGTACGCGGCCAGCAAGGCGGCCGTGCGGATGATCTCCGAAGGCCTGCGGCAGGAGGTGAAGCCGTACAACATCCGCACCACCGTCATCTCGCCGGGCGCGGTCGCGACCGAGCTTCCGGACAGCGCCACGGAGCCCGATGTGGCGGCCGGGCTGCAGCAGTTCTATTCGGAGTACGCGATCGCCGCGGACTCCTTTGCGCGTGCCGTCGTGTTCGCGATGAGCCAGCCCAACGACATGGACGTGAACGAGATCCTGTTCCGGCCCACCCGGCAGGAACTCTGACCTCGCAACCCGCAGGAGAACCAGGACTGATCGTGCCGGCAGGAGTCGGCTGGACGCAATCAAGGGCGCATTTTTTTCGACCGCCAGCCATTTGTTGGCAATAACCGACACCATGGTTTTGCGCCGGTGCTAACTTCGCGCGAGACCATGAAAAAGATCTGGGACATCTCGCCGCCGGTCGACGAGCACGCCGCGGTCTTCCCCGGCGACACCGCCTATTCGCAGGCGCCGCAGTTCACGCTCGCGCCCGGCTGCCCGGTCAACGTGAACCGGATCACCCTGTCGCCGCACACCGGCGCGCATGCCGACGCGCCGCTGCACTACGCGAGCGATGCGCCCGCGATCGGTGCGGTCGATCTCGCGCCGTACCTCGGCCCGTGCCGCGTCATCCACTGCTTCGACTGCGGCGCGCTGGTGCAGCCGCACCATATCGCGCATGCGCTCGATGCGCCGCCGGCGCGGGTGCTGCTGCGCACCGCGCGCCGCGCAACCCAGGATTGGGCATCTTTTACCGCGCTAGCGCCCGAAACGATTGCGCTGTTAGCTACAAAAAACGTAGCATTGATCGGTATCGACACGCCCAGCGTCGACCCGCCGACAAGCCAGGCTCTGCCGGCGCACCACCAGTTGCTCGCGCACGGGCTGCGCGTGCTGGAGAACCTGGTGCTCGACGAGGTGCCGCCCGGCGACTACGAACTGATCGCGCTGCCGCTCAAGCTGATGCGCGCCGACGCATCGCCGGTGCGCGCCGTGCTGCGCGAGCTCTGACGGTTTTGCACGGCCCCTTCCGACAGCGGCGAACGCTCCCGAGACGAATCCAACGACCCACCCAAGGTGACACGACATGACGAACGAAACCCAGCCGGCCGAGAGCAACGAACGCATCGTGCTGCAAGAGAAAGCCCAGCTCGACTACTCGCACAGCATGAGCTACGGCGACTACCTGCACATCGACCAGGTGCTGAGCGCGCAGCACCCGCTGTCGCCCGCGCACGACGAGATGCTGTTCATCATCCAGCACCAGACCAGCGAGCTGTGGATGAAGCTGATGCTGACCGAGATCGGCGCCGCCATCGAAGACATCCGCGCCGACCGGCTGCCGCCCGCGTTCAAGAAGCTGGCGCGCGCCAGCCGCATCTTCGAGCAACTGGTCAGCGCCTGGGACGTGCTGGCCACGATGACCCCGCCCGAATACAGCGCGATCCGCCCGTATCTCGGCCCCTCCAGCGGCTTTCAGAGCTTTCAATACCGCTGCATCGAGTTCGCGCTGGGCAACAAGAACGCGGCGATGCTCAAGGTGCATGCGCACAAGCCGGAGCGCCTGGCGCTGGTCCAGTCCTACTACGACGCGCCCTCGCTCTACGACGAAGCGCTGCGCCTGATGGCGCGCAACGGCCTGCCGGTGCCGGCCGACCACCTGCAGCGCGACTTCACGCAGCCGTACCAGGCCAGCGAGGCGGTGGAGCAGGCCTGGCTCACCGTGTACCGCGCGCCCGAGCAGCACTGGGACCTATACCAGCTCGGCGAAAAGCTGACCGACCTCGAAGACGCGTTCCGCGTCTGGCGCTTCAAGCACGTCACCACGGTCGAGCGCATCATCGGCTTCAAGCGCGGCACCGGCGGCACCAGCGGCGTCGGCTACCTGCGCAAGATGCTCGACGTGGTGCTGTTCCCCGAACTATGGAAGCTGCGCACCGACCTGTAAGTCAAATATCAAGAACCAGACGGCTGCCGCTGCAGCGCGACACGCAGATCATCATGGTCTTGCCGGACTGTTGTTCCGCCTTGGTCAGCACGCTGTCGCGGTGTTCCAGCTCGCCGTCGAATTCGACGACCCTGGTTTCGCAGGTTCCGCAGATGCCTTCCGCGCAGCTGTAATCGGGTTTGAGCCCCGCATCGATCAGTGCGTCCAGAATCGACTTGCCGGCGGGCACGTGCACCGTCTTGTCGCTCTTCGCGCAGACCACGTCGAACCCGGTGGCGACCACGTCGGACTTGACCGGCGCGGCGGTGAAACGCTCGATGTGCGTGTTCGCGTAGCCCAACTGCGCGCAGGTCTTCTCGAACGCATCGAGCATCGGCGTCGGCCCGCAGCAGTAGTAGTGGCTGTCGGCGCCCTTGCCGGCCAGCAGCATTGCCAGGTCGGGCGGGCCGCCGCGCTCGCTGTCGAAATGCAGCGTCAGCGCAATGGCGTGCTGGTTCGCCAGCGCCTCGATGCCTTCGATGAACGCCGCATCCTTGCGGCTGCGCGCGGAATAGATGAACTCGACTGGCCTGCCGCGCGCCGCCAGGTGCTGCAGCATGCAAACCATCGGCGTGACGCCGATGCCGCCCGCGACCAGCACGCTGCGCGGCGCGTCGTCGTGCAGCCTGAAGTTGTTGCGCGGCGGATCGATCGCCACGGTCGTGCCGACCCGCAACTGCTGGTGCACGTAGACCGAGCCGCCGCGGCTGTTGCGGTCGCGCGCCACGCCGACCACGTAGCGCTGGCGGTCGCTGTCCGGATTGCACAGCGAGTAGCTGCGCGACAGGCCGTTCGGCAGGTTCAGGTTGATGTGCGAGCCCGCCTCGAACGGCGGGAATTCGACATCGGGCGCCGCCGGCCGCAGCTCGACGCTGATGATGTTGTCGGCTTCCCAGCGGATAGCGTAGACGAGCGCCTGGAGAGTGGGGGTGGACAAGGGGCGTATCTCCTCGAAGGCGCGACCGGCAGCGCCGGTCGCGCAAAGGGGCAGGGCTTCAGCCGGCGGCCTTCTCGGCGTCGACCTGCTCCTGCGCCATGTTGCGCATGACGCGGCGCAGCCGCACCACACCCATGTCGTGATCGTACAGGTGTTCGTGCTCGCTGGCGTCCGGCGCCAGGTCTTCGAGCAGCACGCGGTCCTGTTCGAGCACGTGCCAGTGACGCGCTTCCAGCCGGTCGCGGTACAGGAAGCGCCAGGTGTCGCGTTCCCAGCCGGGCGCCACCTTGCGCACGCGCCAGAAGTACACCCCGCAAAGCTGCGGCGAGATCGGCGTCACCATGCCGATGATGATGAAGCCGCCGCCCGGACCGCCGGTCTTGGGGTAGGGAATCTCCAGCTTGACCCACTGGCCGCCGGTGTCGGCGAACTCGGACCAGTCGAAGTTGACGTCGCGCTGGCCTTCCTTGGCAAACAGAAAGCCGGTTTCGGTTGCCTCGATGCCGAACTTCATCTGCGTGCCGCCCTGGAACATCGAGTGCGACTGCTTGTGCAGGAACGTGCCGTGCATCGGGTCGAGCACGTTGTCGAGCACGTAGCGGTAGTCGCACTTCCACTCGACGTAGCAGAGAAAGCGCGAGAACCGCGTGTCGTCGCCCAGTTCGGGCGGCAGATGGAACGGCGGCGGCGCGTCGACCGGCTTGCTCGCGTTGTAGACGAACAGCGTATCGGCCGCTTCCATGACGTGATAGTTGAAGGTCGAGCGGGAGCCTTCGAGCTTGCAGCCCGGGCTGGCGGGCACGGAGGTGGCCACGCCGTCGCAACGCACTTCCACGCCGTGGTACGGGCACTTCAGGGTGTCGTTCAGGATCGTGCCCTGCGACAGCTTGGCGCCGCGGTGCGGGCAGCGGTCTTCCAGCGCGTGCACCTTGCCATCGGTGCCGCGCCAGACCGCGAGGTTCGTGCCCAGGCGGTCGAGCGAAACCGGCTTTTCCCGGATGAAGGAGGATGGGCAGAGGGCATACCAGCGGTCCTTCAAGCCCTGCTCGAGCCGCCTGGCGACCGCGTCCTGTTGATCGTGACTCATGACTGATCTCCGAAAGAAAATTGAATCAACGCCCGAGTTCCTGCATGACCGCGCGATAGTTGGCCTCGGTCCAGGGCTGGTTGTCGGGCGTGGTCGAACACTGGCCGTTGAGGTTTGCGACCAGGCCGGGCAGGTCATGGATGCCGGCCCCGAACGCGCGCTCGATGGCATCGCCCAGCAGGCTTTCATAACTGGTCGGACGGCGCTTCTGTGCCTGCTTCGGCTGCAGGTAGCGGTCGTGCGCTTCGCTGGCCGCCGGTTGCGCGTTTTCGATGATCTTCACCATCTGAATGGTGCCTTCTGACATGGCAGTCTCCTTCAATAACGAACAGACAAAAAATACGAACCGCGGCCTCGCGCCACCCCGACTCGCCGGCTCCCGGTCACGCCGGAGATTCAGGCGGCCAGCGCCACCTGCCACGCGTCGTAGCCATACACCCAGTCGGCGTTGCCGCCCTGCTTGAGCCATTCATTGCCGCGCGAATTCCTCTGAATCCGAGCGGTGCGTTCCTTGCGGGTGTTCTCGTAGCGCCCGAGCGCCGACTGCACATCGCTGCCGGAGACGCCCTCCATCGCGCGCGACAGCACGACGGCATCTTCCAGCGCCATGCAGGCGCCTTGCGCCATGAACGGCACCATCGGATGGCAGGCATCGCCGAGCAGCGTGATCCGGCCCGCCGACCAGTTGGGCATCGGTTCGCGTATGTAGAGCGCGGACTTGGTCACTTCCCTGCAGGCAGCGAGCAGCGCGCGCGCTTCCGGATGGAAGTCCTTGTAGATCTCCCGCAGTTCCAGCACGTCCCCGGGCAAGGTCCAGGACTCCTCGCGCCAACCCTCCTGGGCGGTCGTGGCAAACACGAATTGCTCGCGGCCGCGATTGAGCGGAAAGGTCACGATCTGGATCGCCGGGTCCGGCCCCCACCATTTGGTGAACGCGTCGATGTTGGGCAGATCGGCGACTCTTTCTCTCGGCACCGCGGCGCGGAAAGACACCAGCCCGGTGAACTCCGGATGGTCCTCGCCGAACAGCGCGGTGCGCACCACGGAGTGGATGCCATCGGCCCCGACGACCAGGTCGAAGTCCTGCTCCGAACCGTCCGCAAAGCGAATGAAAGCCCCGTCGCCTCGATGGCCTGCCGTGGCCACGCGCTTTTCGAGCACCAGCGCACTGTCGGCCAGGCGCCTGGTCAGCGCCTCCAGCAGGTCCGCGCGATGAATCGTGATTTGCGGTGCGTTGTAGTTGCGTTCCGCCGCGGCGGCCATCTCCAGTCGTGAGGTTTCTTCGCCTGTGTCCCAGGTGCGGCTGATGCGATGGGTCGGCTGCGCGCCCTTCTCGCGCAGCTCCTTGCCGATCCCCAGACCGTCGGCCACTTTCACCGCGTTCGGCGTCAGATTGACGTCGGCGCCAACCCGCCCATAGCGCGAAGCTTGCTCGAAGACGGCGACCTGATGGCCGACTTTTTGCAGTGCAATGGCGGCTGCCAGGCCGCCAACGCCGCCACCGACAATGCCGATTCGAATGGATGCCATCGCCTTGCCTCTTCCTAGAATGAATGGTGCATGCCGATGCCGACGATGTTCTGATGGCTGTCGGACGATGGGCCGCCGACCCCGTTCAGCAGCGCGAGCTGGCCCTGCGATGCCTGCTGGAACACACCCTGAACATAGGCTTGGGTCCGCTTGGAGAAGCCGTACATCAGCATCAGGCTGTAGGTGTTCCAGCTCGAGGACACCAGCTTGGAGCGGGTGTAGCCCGCGTTCAGCGTGGCGGCCGGCGTCAGGTGGTACGCCAGGCCCAGGTCCAGGTTGCGCATCGTCGCCGAAACCGTGCCGGCCTCGAGCTTGCTCTGCGAGTAGGCTGCATTGACGCCGAACGAGGTGAACCGGTAGGTCGCGCCGATGCCCGCGTTGGTGACCTTGCTCATCGCCCCGGTCGCGGGCAGCCCGGTCGCGGCGGCGAACGGCGCAAAGCCGCGCAGCGTGCGGTTGTTCTGCTCGGACCAGGCCGCGGCCACGCGCAGCGGGCCATTGAGGTAATTCGCGCCGACACTCGTGTTCCGGTTCGTCGGCGCGCCGACGGCTGCGCTGTTGAAGCCGTACTCGGCGCCCAACGTGAAGCCGCCCCAGGTCGGGGTGTTGTAGCGCACCGCATTGTTGTAGGCGAACGTCTCCGCCAGGTTGTCGAAGTTGCCCGGGTGGAAGGCGAAGAAGTTCTGGAGCTGGTAGCCGTTGCTGGTCTTGCCGACCCAGTCGAACATCAGGTCGCCCTGGTTGCCCAGCGTCAACGAGCCGAATCCGCCGGCCAGGCCGACCGTGGCATTGCGGTTGAAGAATGCGGTCGGGTTGATCTGCGCGCCGGTCTGCGGTGCGATGCCGCCCTCGAGCCAGAAGTTCGCCTGCATCCCGCCGCCCAGGTCTTCGACGCCGCGCAGGCCGATCCGGTCGGGCTGGGTCGTGCCGCCGACGAGACCATTCCATGTGCCGCCGCTCTGGTTGCTGACGTGCGCGACGGACTGGTCGATGCTGCCGTACAGGTTGACGCTGCTTTGCGCCGAGGCGGCGCCGCAGGCTGCCAGGCTGGCGGCGGCGAGAAGGACGGTGCTTTTCTTCATGGAGTGCTCTTTTCGAGTTGGGTTGGGGTTGGGTGCTGGATGGGTCACTTCGCCTGAAAACGCAATCAGGTCTTTTCGGTGAGGAACTTGCCGCCGGGTTGGCCGGCGCTTTTCTGACGGCGCGTGTTGCCGTCGATGCCGCCGTCGATCGCCCATTCGGCGAAGACGGTGGGGCCGGGCTCGAATTCGCGCGCCTGCCAGTCCTGGGTGAGCTGATCCTCGTCGGCGTAGTACTCGATCAGCCCGCCGGCCGGGTTCCGGAAGTACCAGAAATACGCCGACGAGATCGGATGCCGGCCCGGGCCGAGCTGGGTTTCCCAGCCGCGGCGCGAAACATGCATGCCGCCGCCGAACACCTCGTGGATGTCGCGCACCGTGAAGGCGACATGGTTCAGCCCACGCTTGCCCGACGGCAGCTGCAGCAGGAACAGGTCGTGGTGGCCGCCGTCCGGCGCGCAGCGCATGAATGCGCCGCGATCCGGGTACCGGTCCGACGCCACGAATCCGAAGCGGCTGGCGTAGAAGGCTTCGCAGGCCTTGACGTCGGCAACGAAGAACACGACGTGACCGACCTCGATCGGCGTCGCGCGCTCGTAGATCGGCGCGCGCCGGTTGATGCGCGGCTTCGCGGTCCAGGTGTTCATCGCGGCGCAATCG
>JAFECV010000210.1 GCA_018241985.1 Pseudomonadota bacterium
CGGGTTCGACGCCGCGACCGCGTTCAAGGAGGCCGAGCGCTGCCTGAACTGCGACGTGCAGACCGTGTTCACCGCGCCCGCCTGCATCGAATGCGACGCCTGCGTCGACATCTGCCCGATGGATTGCATCACCTTCACTGCGAACGGCGACGAGCCCGACCTGCGCGGCCGGTTGAAGGCGCCGGCGCGCAACGCCGAGCAGGATCTGTACGTCTCCACGCCGTTGGCGACCGGCCTGGTGATGGTGAAGGACGAGGACGTCTGCCTGCACTGCGGCCTGTGCGCCGAGCGCTGCCCGACCGGCGCCTGGGACATGCAGAAGTACCTGTTCATGGACACCTACGCGGGCGAGGGCGCGCGCGACCGGAAGACGACCAGGGCGCGTCGCCCTCGTTCGGGAGCCGCGGCATGAAGCGCATCGAATCGGTGAACGACTTCGTCGTCAAGTTCGCCAACGTCAACGGATCGGGCTCGGCGTCGGCGAACGAGTTGTTCGCGAAGTCCATCCTGCGCATGGGCGTGCCGGTCAGTCCGCGCAACATCTTCCCGAGCAACATCCAGGGGCTGCCGACCTGGTACGAGGTGCGCGTGAGCGAAGACGGCCATCTGGGCCGGCGCGGCGGCGTCGACCTGATGGTCGCGATGAACCCGCAGACCTGGGACGCGGACGTGGCCGAGGTCGAGCCCGGCGGCTACCTGTTCTACGACAGCACGCGGCCGCTGCCGCCGGCGAAGTTCCGTGACGACCTGACCGTGATCGGCATGCCGCTGACCGCGATCTGCAATGCGACCTACGAGGACGCGCGCCAGCGCCAGCTGTTCAAGAACATCCTCTATGTCGGCGCGCTGTCGATGCTGCTCGGCATCGACCCGCAGGTGATCGAGGCGCTGTTTTCCGAGCAGTACCGCGGCAAGGAGCGGCTGCTCGAATCGAACGTGCGGGCCTTGAACGCCGGGCGCGAGTTCGCGCGCGACCACCTGGATCCGGTCGGGCTGCAGGTGCGCCGCTCGGACCGCGTCGGCGACCGCATCTTCGTCGACGGCAACAGCGCGGCCGCGCTCGGCTGCGTGTACGGCGGCGCGACGGTCGCGGCCTGGTACCCGATCACGCCCTCGTCGTCGGTGGCCGAGGCGTTCCAGAAGTACTGCGCCAAGCTGCGCGTGGAGCCGGACACCGGCCTGCACCGCTATGCGATCGTGCAGGCCGAGGACGAGATCGCGGCGGTCGGCATGGTGGTCGGCGCAGGCTGGAACGGTGCGCGCGCGTTCACCGCGACGTCGGGGCCCGGCGTGTCGCTGATGACCGAGTTCATCGGCCTTGCGTACTTCGCGGAAGTTCCGGTCACGATCATCGACGTGCAGCGCGGCGGGCCGTCGACCGGCATGCCGACGCGCACCCAGCAGGCCGACCTGCTGGCCTGCGCCTACGCGTCGCACGGCGACACCAAGCACGTGCTGCTGTTCCCCGAAGACCCGCACGAATGCTTCGAGTTCGCGGCCACCGCGCTCGATTTGGCGGACCGGCTGCAGACGCCGATTTTCCTGATGACCGACCTCGACATCGGCATGAACCAGCGGCTGTGCCGGCCGTTCGAATGGGACGATGCGCGCCCGCTGGACCGCGGCAAGGTGATGAGCGCCGAGGAACTCGAGGCCGGGCGCGACTTCGGCCGCTACAAGGACGTCGACGGCGACGGCATCCCGTGGCGCACGCTGCCCGGCACGCATCCGACGCTCGGCAGCTACTTCACCCGCGGCACCACGCGCGACCCGTATGCGCGCTATTCCGAGCGCGGCGAAGACTACGTCTACAACGTGCAGCGGCTGCTGCGCAAGTTCGCGACCGCCGCCGCGCTGGTGCCGCAGCCGGTGCTGCGCACGAGCGCGCGCGGCACGCGCCTGGGCGTGATCTACTTCGGCTCCACCGCGCCGGCGCTGGACGAGGCGCTGGCCGCGCTGGCGCAGGCCGGCATCCATCTGGATGCGATGCGGCTGCGCGCATTTCCGTTCGCCAGCGGCGTGGCCGAGTTCATCGCCGCGCACGAGGTGGTGTTCGTGGTCGAACAGAACCGCGACGCGCAGATGCGCACGCTGCTGGTGAATGAACTCGAAGTCGATCCGGCGCGGCTCGAGCCGGTGCTGCACTACGACGGCACGCCGATCACCGCGCGCTTCATCACGCAGGCGATCACCGAGCATGTACATGCCGAGGCCAGCGCGCCGCGGCGCAGGACCCTTGAGGTCGCCAGGGAGCCCAGCGCATGACCTATCTCGCGAAACCGCGTCTGCACCATCCGTCGCTCGCGACCAACAAGGTCGGCTACACGCGGCGCGACTACGAGGGCAAGATCTCGACGCTGTGCGCCGGCTGCGGCCACGATTCGATCTCGGCCGCGATCATCCAGGCCTGCTGGGAACTCGACATCGAGCCGCATCGCGTCGCCAAGCTGTCGGGCATCGGCTGCAGCTCGAAGACGCCGGATTACTTTCTCGGTGCGTCGCACGGCTTCAACTCGGTGCACGGGCGCATGCCGTCGGTGCTGACCGGGGCCAACCTGGCGAACCGCGGCCTGCTGTACCTCGGCGTGTCGGGCGACGGCGACTCCGCGTCGATCGGCCTGGGGCAGTTCGCGCACGCGCTGCGGCGCGGCGTGAACATGGTCTACATCGTCGAGAACAACGGGGTCTACGGCCTGACCAAGGGGCAGTTCTCCGCCACCGCGGACCGCGGCTCGAAGAGCAAGAAGGGCGCGATCAACCGCGATGCGCCGGTCGACCTGATCGGCCTGGCGCTGCAGCTCGGCGCGAGCTACGTCGCGCGCAGCTTCTCGGGCGACAAGGCGCAGCTGGTGCCGCTGATCAAGGGCGCGATCGGCCATGCGGGCGCGGCGTTCATCGACGTGATCAGCCCCTGCGTCACGTTCAACAACCATGCCGGCAGCACCAAGAGCTACGACTACGTGCGCGAGCACAACGACGCGGTCAGCCGGATCGACTTCATCTCGCCGAAGAGCGAGATCACGACCGCCTACGCGCCGGGCGAGGTGGTCGACGTGCCTCAGCACGACGGCACGGTGCTGCGCCTGCGCAAGCTCCACGAGGACTACGACCCGACCGACCGCCTCGCCGCGATGAACCACGTGCAGCTGCACCAGGCGCGCGGCGAGGTGCTGACCGGACTGCTCTACGTGGAGGCGGAAGCGGGCGACCTGCACGAGGCGCTGAACACCACGGCCACGCCGCTGAACGCGCTGGGCCGCGCCGAGCTGTGCCCCGGGGCGGAAGCACTGGCGCGGTTGAACGCGTCGCTGCGGTAGGGCCTAATCGCCGGATTGCGAACGGTTGCGGCGCGCGTGCGCCCGTGCCAGCGCCGCATCGATCACCGCCCGTTTGCGCGCCAGTTCCTTTGCTTCGCCGCCATGCGTCAGGTGCTCCAGGTCGGCGCGTTTCGCCTGGGCCTTTTTTTCAAGCCTTTCATCGTTCTCGTCGGCTTCCCGCGTTCGCCTGTAGCTATGGAATAGATAGCGCTCGCGGGCCTCGTCTGCCTGCGCCTGCGACCAGGCATCCCAGCCGGTGCGCGGCGGCTCCATCGTCTCCATCGCGATGCAGTCGACCGGACATACCGGCACGCACAGTTCGCAGCCGGTGCAGTGCTGCTCGAGCACTGTGTGCATCCGCTTGTTGCCGCCGATGATCGCGTCGGTGGGGCAGGCCGCGAGGCACAGGGTGCAGCCTATGCACCAGGCTTCGTCGATCACCGCCAGCGCGCGCGGCTGCTCGCTGCCATTTGCGGGGTTCAGCGGCTGCTCGGCGTGACCGGTCCGGCGCGCGAGCCGGGCAATGCCCTCCAAGCCGCCGGGCGGACATTGATTGATCGCCGCAGCGCCCGATGCGATCGCGTCGGCGTAAGCAGCGCAGTCTGCGTAGCCGCAGCGTGTGCACTGCGTCTGCGGCAGCAGGGCATCGATGCTGCGGGCGAGAGCGTCCACGCGCCCTCCGTCTTCGTCTTCGGGCAGTCGACGGTCTTCAGCGGCGCGCCGCCGGCTTGCGCTTTGCTGCGCCGCCGCGCGTCTTCGGCCCGGTGTGCAGCGAGCTCTGCAGGCCGGTCTTCGCGGCAGCCGCGGCCACCGCGCGCGCGCGCCGCGGCGCAGCGCCGTTCACCGGTGCGACGTCCTGATTGAATTCGGCGATGAAGCGCTTGAGCTGCGGGTAGACCGACTCGCGCCAGCGCCGGCCGCTGAAGATGCCGTAGTGCCCCGCGCCCTTGGCCAGGTAGTGGCGACGCCGCTCATCCGGCACGCCGCTGCACAGCCGGTGCACCGCCTCGGTCTGGCCGAGGCCGGAAATGTCGTCGAGTTCGCCTTCGACCGACAGCAGCGCCGTGGTCTTGATGTCTTGCGGGCGCACCCGCTCGGGCTTGCCCTCCGTGTTGCGCACATCCCAGGTTCCGTGGACGAGGCTGAACTTCTGGAACACCACTTCGATCGTTTCGAGATAGAAGTTCGCGTCCATGTCGAGCACCGCGTTGTACTCGTCGTAGAAGTTGCGATGGGCTTCGGTGCTGACGTCGTCGCCCTTGAGCAGGTCGCGGAAGTAGTCGTAGTGGCTGCGCGCGTGGTTGCTCGGATTCATCGCGACGAACCCTGCGTACTGCAGGAACCCGGGGTACACGGGCCGACCGGAGCCGGGGAAGTTCGGCGGCACGCGGTGGATCACGTTGTTCTTGAACCAGTTGT
>JAFECV010000211.1 GCA_018241985.1 Pseudomonadota bacterium
CGAAGGGCCGCCGCCTCTGGCGGCGAGCACCGGGCGAAGCGACACGCAGTGCGCGAAGACTGGGGGTGATCAAGACTTCGGCAGCTTGCCGGACACGCCCTCGACGTAGTAGTCCATCTTGCTCAGCGCCTCGTCGCTGATGTTCTGGCCCGCCGGCACGCGCGTCTTGCCAGCCTGGTCGACGACCGGTCCTTCGAACGGATGCCGCTTGCCGGACCCGATGTCTTCCTTCGCCTGCATCACCATCGCCTTCACGTCGGCCGGGACCGCGGGGTTGATCGGCGCGATGTCGATCATGCCTTCCTTGATGCCGCCCCAGGTGTTGTCCGGCTTCCACGTGCCGTCGACCACCTTGCCGACGGTCTTGGTGTAGTAGCCGCCCCAGATCTCCTCGCTCGCGGTGAGCTGCTTGGTCGGCGCGTACTTGTGCATGTCGGAGTGGTACGAGCAGACCCAGACGCCCTTTTGCTCCGCATACTGGGCGACGACGGTCGAATCGGTGTGGTGCGTCAGCACGTCGGCGCCCTGCGCGACCAGCGCGTCCGCCGCCGCGCGTTCCTTGCCCGGGTCGTACCAGGTGTTGGCCCAGATCACGCGCATCTCGGCCTTCGGGTTCACCGCGCGCGCGCCGCGGATGAACGAGTTGATCGCCATCACGACCTCGGGGATCGGGAACGCGGCGACGAAGCCGATGATGTTCGACTTCGTCATCTTGCCGGCGACCAGTCCGCACAGGTAGCGGCCCTGGTAGAACCGGCCGTTGTAGATGCCGAGGTTCTTGCCGGTCTTGTAGCCGGTGCAGTGCTCAAAGTCGATGTTCGGGAACTGCTGCGCGACCTTCACCATGTAGTTCATGTAGCCGAAGCTCGTGCCGAAGACGATCTTGTGGCCGCTCTGCGCAAGCTCGCGGAACACGCGTTCGGCGTCGGGGCCTTCGGGCACGTTCTCGACGACCTTGGTCTGCACCTTGTCCCCGAGCGCCTTGACCATGTCCCTGCGGCCGAGCTCGTGCTGAAAGGTCCACCCCGCGTCGCTGATCGGGCTGATGTAGACGAAGCCGACCTTCACCGGTTCGGCGGCGAGCGCCGAGCGCACCGAGGCGAGCGGCAGCGCCGAGCGATCGCGACGCCGAGGGTTTTGACGGCTGTTCTGCGTGAAGTCATTGAATGTCTCCTGTTGGGGGTTGGAAAACTTACGCGTCCGGTCGGAACGACTGGCCCAGCGACACCGGGGAATTGAGGCGGATCGTGTTCAGGTTGCGCGAGATTAGCACCAGCACGATCACCGTCGCCAGGTACGGCAGCGCGGACAGGAACTGCGACGGAATCTCGAGCGGCAGCCCGGAACCCTGCACGAACAGCTGCGCGATCATCACGCCGCCGAACAGGTAGGCGCCGATCAGCACGCGCAGCGGCCGCCAGGTCGCGAACACGACCAGCGCGAGCGCGATCCAGCCGCGGCCCGCGACCATGCCTTCGGACCACATCGGCGTGTAGAACAGCGACATGAACGCACCGCCGATGCCCGCCATCGCGCCGCCGAACATCGTCGCCAGGTACCGGATCGTGAGCACGCTGTAGCCGACCGCGTGCGCGGAGGTCGGCGACTCGCCGACCGCGCGCAGCACCAGGCCGGGCCGGCTGCGGTACAGAAACCAGATCACGCCGGCGCACAGCAGCCACGAGAAGTAGACCAGCCACTGCTGCTGGAACAGCGCGGGACCGATCACGGGAATGCTGGCCAGCACCGGGATGCGCAGCGCCTCGATCGGCGGCAGCGCGACCGATTCGTACGGCTTTCCGACGAAGGCCGCGAGGCCGACGCCGAAGATCGCGAGCGCGAGACCGGTCGCGACCTGGTTCGCGGTCAGGTTCAGCACGATGACCGCGAACACGAGCGACGCCGCCATGCCCGCGAGCATCGCGGCAAGCACGCCGAGCACCGCGCTGCCCGAATGGTTCGCGACCACGAAGCCGGTGATCGCGCCGATCGACATCAGGCCTTCCATGCCGAGGTTGAGCACGCCCGACTTCTCGGTGATCAGCTCGCCGAGTGCCGCGATGATCAGCGGCGTGCCGGCGACGATGCTCGCGGAAAGGATCGAGGTGATGATGCTGGTGTCCATGGCGCCTCCTTACTTCGCGAGGCTCGCGCGCCGCAGCCGGTAGTTGATGAAGACGTCGGCGCCGAGCAGGAAGAACAGCAGCATGCCCTGGAACACCTGCCCGATCGCCGGCGGCAGGTTCAGGTGCTGCTGCGCCTGCTCGCCGCCCATGTACAAGAGCGCCATCAGCAGGCTCGCGAAGAAGATGCCGACCGGGTTCAGGCGCCCGATGAACGCGACGATGATCGCCGCGAACCCGTAGCCGCTCGACGCGTGGTCGGTCAGCTGCCCCATCGGCCCGGCGACCTCGGCCATGCCGGCGACGCCCGCGAGCGCGCCGCCGGTGAGCAGGCTGACCCAGATCGTGCGCACGCCGGAATAGCCCGCGTAGCGCGCCGCCGCCTCGGCCTGGCCCGCGACCTGCATCTGGAAGCCCATGTAGCTGCGGTTCATGAACACGTAGCCGCCGACGAGCACCGCGAGCGCGACCAGGAACGCGATGTTCAGCCGCGTGCCCGGAATCAGGATCGGCAGCAGCGCGTTGTTGCCGAACATGATGGTCTGCGGGAAGTTGAACCCCTGCGGATCCTTCCACGGGCCGAACACCAGCCACGACACCAGCAGCTCCGCGACGTACACCAGCATCAGCGAGGTCAGGATCTCGTTCGTGTTGAAGCGCGTCTTCAGCGCCGCCGGGATCGCCGCCCACACCGCGCCGCCGATCGCGCCGGCGACCAGCATCGCCGGCAGCACCAGCGGGCTCTGCGAGTTCTGGAACAAGAGCGCGACGCCGGTCGCCCCGACCGCGCCCATCAGGAACTGGCCTTCCGCGCCGATGTTCCAGACGTTCGCGCGAAAACCGACCGCGAGCCCGGTCGCGATCAGCATCAGCGGCGTCGCCTTGAGCAGCAGCTCCGAGATGCCGTACAGGTCGTGCACCGGATCGAAGAAGAACACCTTGAAGCCGTGCAGCGGATTGCGGCCCAGCAGGTAGAACAGCACGAGCCCGCCGATCAGCGTGAGCCCGACCGCGAGCAGCGGCGAGCCGTAGCGCATCGCGTTCGACGCTTCGGCGCGCGCTTCGAGTCTAGGCAACATGGCGCATCTCCTGCTTGTTTTCCGCGCCCGGCCACATGCCGCTCATCCACACGCCGATCTCCTCGACGCTGGTCTCAGCGGCGGGCTTCGCGGGCGACACCCTGCCGTTCGCGATCACCGCGATGCGGTCGCAGATTTCGAACAGCTCGTCGAGCTCTTCCGAGATCACCAGCACCGCGCAGCCGCGGTTGCGCAGGTCGATGATCGCCTGGCGGATGAACGCGGCGGCGCCGACGTCGACGCCCCAGGTCGGCTGCGCGAGCACCAGCACCTTCGGCTCCTGCATCATCTCGCGGCCGACGATGAACTTCTGCAGGTTGCCGCCGGACAGCGACTTCGCCTGCGCGTTCGGCCCGCCGGCCTTGACGTTGAAGCGCTCGATGCAGTCGCGCGCGAATCGGGTCGTCGCGCCGAAGTCGATCAGGCCGCGGCGCACGAAGCGCATCTTGCGCGCGGCCGTCAGCAGCGCGTTGTCGGCGAGCGACATGCGCGGCACCGCGCCGCGCCCGAGCCGCTCCTCGGGGACGAAGCACAGGCCCAGCCTGCGCCGGCGGCCCGGCGCCAGGTGCCCGGCTTCGACGCCGCAGATCTGCACCGGCGCTTTCGCGGCGAGCTGCCGTTCGCCGGAAATCGCGTACAGCAGCTCCTGCTGCCCGTTGCCGGAAACGCCGGCGATGCCGACGATCTCGCCCGAATGCACGTCGAGCCGGATGTCGGAGAGCGCGGTGCCGAACGGATCGTCGGAAGCCTGCGTCAGCCCCGCCAGGCGCAGCCGCACCTCGCCGCCCTCGGCCGGCGCCTGGTGCTCGCACACCGGCAGGTCCTTGCCGATCATCATGCGCGCCATCGACTTGGGCGTCTCCTGCGACGGGATGCAGGTGCCGGTGACCTTGCCCGCGCGCAGCACGGTCGCGACATGGCACAGCTCCTGGATCTCGTCGAGCTTGTGGCTGATGTACAGGATGCTGCAGCCTTCCGCGGCGAGCTGGCGCAGCGTCTCGAACAGCTTGCGCACCGCCTGCGGCGTCAGCACCGAGGTCGGCTCGTCCATGATCAGCAGCTTGGGGTTCTGCAGCAGGCAGCGGATGATCTCGACGCGCTGGCGCTCGCCGACCGACAGCGCGTGCACGAGGCGGCGCGGATCGACCGGCAGGCCGTAGCGCTTGGACACCGCTTCGACGCGGCGCGCGAGCTCGCCGAGGTCGGGGCTGCCGGGCAGCGCAAGCGCGACGTTCTCCGTCACCGTCAGCGTCTCGAACAGCGAGAAATGCTGGAACACCATGCCGATGCCCAGGCTGCGCGCGTGCGCCGGGTTCTCGGGCTCGACCGGCTGGCCCTCCCAGAACATCTCGCCTTCGGTGCGCCCGGTCACGCCGTAGATGATCTTCATCAGCGTCGACTTGCCGGCGCCGTTTTCGCCGAGCACCGCGTGGATTTCGCCCGGCTTGACCTTGAGGTCGACGCCGTCGTTCGCGACGACCGACGGATAGACCTTGCGGATGCCGCGCAGCTCGAGCCG
>JAFECV010000212.1 GCA_018241985.1 Pseudomonadota bacterium
GGGGAAACGTGGGGCGCCGCGCGGCGGCGTCAGACCGGTACGCGCTGCAGGCCGGCCAGCGCCTGCACGAAGGCCTCGCGGCCCTGGCGCCAGACAGCAGCCTTCCAGTCGTTGGCATCGGGGTAGAACGCGGCCTTCAGCGCGGCACGCGCGGCGGTGGTGCGGTTGGCATCCGCGCCATAGCGCCGGGTCCAGTGCTCGGCGCGCAGCGCCTGCTGCACTTGTTCCATCGGCAGCGTGCCGAATTCCAGGCAGATGTTGGTGTGCTCGGCCTGCGGGCACTCGTCCCACTGCGCGAACTGCACCGGCCCGGTCATCGGGATGCTCGACGAGCTGCCGGTCTCCACCGAGGTCAGCTCGCCCCACCACTGCCGGGCGCGCTCGAAGATCGGAGCGCCTTGCTCCGGCGACGCGAAGATGCGCTCGCCGTGACCGTAGGGGCCGAGGCCGGTGTGGATGTCGATCGATGCGATCTGGCGGCACCGGCGGCCATGGCGGCGCAGGATGGCGCGTAGCGCGCGGTTGCTCCAGGTGGGCGCCTGGCCGCCGAAGAACATGCCGTCGGCCCAGGCGTACTGGCCCAACGAGATCGCCCGCTGCATGCCCTTGGGTCCGACGCGCTCGGCGTAGGCGGCCAGCGCCTCTTCAATGGCCGGCGCCGGCGGCCAGGTCGCGGGCAGCAGCAGGTCGTGGATCTCGGCGTACGCGGCATTGACCGGAAGCGGTGCGTGGAAGTCAACGCAATTGCGGTTCAGGTCCACGTTCTCCTGCGTCACGCGGCGCGAGTGCGAGAAGCCCCAGGGGTTGAGCGCGTGGATATGCAGCACCGCCGTGTCGCGCAAAGGTCCATCGATCAGCCCTTCGAGCGGCCCGAGTTCGAGCAGGCCCGTCTGGATCGCGGAGCCGCAATAGCCTTCCGGGCCGTGCACGCCGCTGATCACGATCAGCAGCCGTGCCGCATCCAACGGGCCGTCGCGCACGACATCGACCGCCAGTGTCTCGCCGTCGGCGCCGGGGAGATCCAGCACGGTCGATTCGACACCCAGGCCGCGGTGCTGCGCCGCGTCGCGAAAGCGCCGGCGCGCCTTGGCATAGCTGGCGGAGAACAGCGCCGTGGGGTCGGCGATGTCGGGCAGCGCGTGCATAGGGTGTGCGGGGCGCGCCGGGCGCGCGGGCTTGAGCGGCGAGAGGGTGACGGTTGCGGTCATTGCGAGGCGCGGACGGTTGCGGAACGGATGGCGCGGGCGGTTGCGGGACGGATCGCGCTGGCCGCGCTGCGGCGCGGTTCCCAGGCACCCCGCCGCCAAGCCTGCCGCTCGCGGCAGGCGGCGCCGAAGGCGGCGAAGATCGCGCGGGAGAAGGCGTCGTCACCGACCCGCATCTCGGGGTGCCATTGCACCGCGAGCGTGAAGCCGGGCGCGTCGGCGACCGTGAAGGCTTCGATCAGACCGTCCGGCGCCCGGGCTTCGATGCGCAGCCCTGGCGCCAGCCGATCCACGCCCTGGTGGTGCAGCGAGTTCACGTTGATATGGGTCGCGCCGGCCAAGCGGGCGAGCAGGCCATCGGCCGCCAGTTCGACCGGGTGCGCGTCGTCGTACCAGCGCTGGATCGGTCGGGCGTGGTCGCCTTCGCGGTGGTCCAGCCGGCCCGGCTGCAGGTGCACCGCGCGCTCCAGCGTGCCGCCGAAGGCGACGTTGAACTCCTGCAGGCCGCGGCACACCGCCAGCACCGGCACGCCGGCGGCGACCAGCGCGGGCAGCAGCGCCAGCACGGTGGCGTCGCGGTCGGGGTCGGTCAGCGTGGTGGCCGGCAGCGGCTCGGCGCCGTAGCGCTCGGCCTGCACGTTGGACGGCCCGCCGGTCAGCAGCACGCCGTCGACCGCGGCGATCAGCGACGCCGCGTCGATCCCTGCGCCAATCCCCGCACCGATGGCCGGCAGCAGCAGCGGCAGCGCGCCGGCAGCCTGGTCCACCGCGCGCACGTAGCCGTCGAAGGCTCGGTGGGTGGCATGGCCGGCCTGCTCGCCGCGATCGGTGGTGATCGCGACCACGGGGCGGGCGGTGGCATCGGATCGCGGCAAGTTCATTGCGGGTGCCCTTCGTTGGCTTGGGGTGCGGCGTCCGGGATGGCGCCGTGCCCGAAATGTAGGCAGTGGCCATGAATGCGTAAAGTGCATTTATATTTTGATAATTCTGCATAAACTGCATACCTGAGGCTCGCCGAAACCTGCCGTGAACACCCGCCAGTTGCGCCATCTGCTCGCCGTCATCGAGGCGGGCTCCATCAGCGGGGCCGCACAGCAGGTGCACCTGAGCCAGCCGGCGCTGTCGCGCAGCCTGCGCGCGCTGGAGGACGAGCTGCGCGCGCCGCTGTTCGACCGCGTCGACCGCCGGCTGGTGCCGACGCCGTTCGCGCAGGCTTACCTGGCGCGCGCGCGCCGCATCGTGTCCGAGGAGGCCGAGGGCCTGCGCGAGCTGGCGCTGATGCATTCCGGCCGCGCCGGCTCGCTGGCCTTCGGCATGGGCTCGGCGCTGGCGCGCGAACTGCTCGGCGGCCTGGTGATCGAGCTGATGGCCGGCGCGCCGCGGCTCAAACTGCGCACCCTGATCGAGACCACCGACCGCCTGCTGGCCGCGTTGCGCGCCGAGGAGCTGGATTTCTTCGTCGGCGACGTGCGCGCCGCCGACACCGACGCCGAGTTGCAGGTCGAGCCGCTGCACGCCTGCCGCTTCGGCTGGTTTGCGCGCAATGGCCACCCGCTGCAGGGCCGCCCGGGCCTGTCGATCCGCGACGTGCTGCGCCATCCGCTGGTCGCACCGGGCTTCATCACACCGGAGCAGGGGCGCCGCTTCATGCGCCACTACGGGCTGACCGGCTCCATGCTGGATCGCTTCACGCTGCAATGCGCCGACGGCAGCACGGTGCGCTCGGTGCTGATGGCGACCGACGCGGTGATGCCGGCGATCGAGCTGACGATGCTGCAGGAACTCCGCGCCGGCAGCGTCGTCGCGCTCGATGTGCAGCCGGCGCTGGACGCCGAGCTGGTGCTCGGCATCGTGCAGCGCGCCGGCCGCACGCTGGTGCCGGCCGCGGCCCGCGCGTTCGACTTCGTGCGGCAGTACTTTGCGGCGCTGGGTGGGGAGCCGGCGGCGGGCAAGGGCGCCCCCGGATGAGCGTTGCCGGCAGCCGGCCGCCTACCGGCGGGCCAGCTCTCCCGCGGTCAGCGCACGCCCGATAGGCCAGCGGTCCGCGGCCAGCCCATGCAAGTAGACCGCCTCGCGCGCCGCGGCGAACGCCGGCCGTCCTGACGCGATCCGCGCGCCGACCATGCCGGCGAGCACGTCGCCGGTGCCGGCGGTCGCGAGCCGGCCGTTGCCGGTGGGGTTGATGGTGGGCGTTTGTCCCGGCGCGGCGATCACCGTGCCGGAACCCTTCAGCACCACGACGCAGCCGAAGCGCTCGGCGAGCCGCCGCGCGGCGCCGAGCCGGTCGGCCTGCACCTCGGCCGCGTGCGTGGCGAGCAGCCGCGCGGCTTCCAGCGGGTGCGGGGTCAGCACGGTGGTGATCGCGGCGGCGTCCCGGTCGGCGCGCGCGCGCAGCAGCGCCTGCAGGTCCTCGTCGCCGGCGATCGCGTTCAGCGCGTCGGCGTCGAGCACCGCGGCCTTCGCGCGCGCCAGCACATCCGGCAGATGCCGGCGCACTGCGTCGCCGCCGCCGCAGCCGCAGACCGCGGTGAGCGCTTCGAGGCTCAAAGAAGCCGGCGCGCGCAGCATCAGCTCGGGCCGGGCCATGTCGACCGTCGCCGCTGCGGGGTCGAGCAGCGCGACGAACACGCGGCCGGCGCCGCCATGCAGCGCGGCGGTGCCGGCGAGCAGCGCGGCGCCGGTCATGCCGGGCGCGCCGCCGATCACCGCGACGTCGCCGTAGCTGCCCTTGTGGCTCGCGTGCGCGCGCGGCTGCGCGGGCGGCGGGCCGGACAGGTGCGCGGTCGGCGCCTCGCCGGCAGAGGCCACGCCCAAGTCGTCGAACCAGACCTGGCCCGCGGCGTCGCGGCCGTGCGCGGTGAACAGGCCGGGCTTGAGCGTCAGCAGGCTGAGCGTGTTTTGTCGATCAAATCGGCCGCAAGCGAAGGCAGAGTCTTCGCTGGTTGCTATCGGTTCAGGAGCAAACGCGCCGCTGTCCGCATCCAGTCCGGACGGCAGATCGATCGCAAGCCGGACCGCGCCGCTCTGCCTTTGCCGGCTCAGCCACTCGGCCATCCGGCCTTCGGGCGCGCGCCTGGCGCCGATGCCGAGCAGCGCGTCGATGCACAGGTCCTGGCGCTCCAGGCCGGCCGGCGGCGCGTCGGCGAACGGCACGCCGACCTCGCGCGCGCGGGCGAGCGAGGCCAGCGCATCGGCCGGCGCGCGCGCCTCGTCGCCGAGCCAGGTGACGACCACCTTCTTGCCCCAGCAGTGCAGGTGCATCGCGGCTTCCAACCCGTCGCCGCCGTTGTTGCCGGGACCGCAGGCGACCCAGACGGTGCGTGCGTGCGGCGCGAGCGCGAGCCCCAGGCGCGCCGCGGCGAGCCCGGCGCGCCGCATCAGCGTGTGCGGCGGAAGATTCGCCGCCGCCGCCTGCTCGAGCCGGCGCGTGGCGGCGATGTCGAACAGCGGATGCGGCCGGTCGGCGGTGATGCGTTCCATCAAGCCATTTTGCCGGAGCGCAT
>JAFECV010000213.1 GCA_018241985.1 Pseudomonadota bacterium
CAGGGGCTCCATCAGGTCACGGGCAAACCAGAACTCGATGCCTTCATCAGGCAGGCGCTGGCTGAGCTCGTCGAAGCGGGCGGTGAGTTGGGGGACGATGGCATCGGTCATGTGGTGAGCCCCTTCAGTTCATTTGTCAGTTGTCGCACGGTGACGTTGATCTCCACCTTGCGGTTGAATTGCTTTTCCTTCTCCAGCCGGGCCGTGACCTTGTCCAGCTCACGCTGCTTGGCCTGTGCCTGCTCGACACGTGCGACCAGCGCGGCCAGCGACTCCTGCGGACGTGCTGGCAGGGGAATCAGGCGGTGCAGCAGCTGCTCGTACAGGCCGCCCATGTGCAAGGCCACGGGCATGGCGGTGCGTTGGCAGCTGCCCGGCAGCCAGCTTGTTGCAAAGTAGTCGGACAGCACCCAGCGGCTGGCGTCGGCCTCATTCGGGCGCTTGCAGGCGGCGATGACCTGCGTCTTGCCCTCGAAAGTCAGTTCGAACACGATGGGAAACGGGATGGCTGCGTCGATGCAACGCAGCACGTCGCGGTGCAGCTCTGGCGTCTTGAGCTGGATGCTGAATACCTGGATTTCCGGCACGCCGGGCCGCTCGGGCAAGCGTATCGTTTCCGGGGCCAGCTTGAAGGCCCAGACGATCTGCTCCACCTGCTTGACGAACAGGTCTTTCAGCCGGGTGTTGACCCCGGCGTGTTCGTAGATCTTGTTCTTCGGAAGGGTGCGGCCAAAGGTGGCCTGCGCCGGATAGCGGATCAGCGCCGGATGGGCAGGCGCCGTCATGCGACCTCCTGAATCACCAAAAAGGCGATCAGCTCAAAGTCATCCAGGCCGGAGATGGTGTGGGTCAACGCCGTGGTCTTGCCGCCGGTGAACAGGCTGTCGAGGTCTTTTTCTTCCTTCACTTCGATCATGGATCGAATGGCCTTGCCGAGCAGGTCAGAGTACCGCTGCATCTGTCGGCCGTCGGCGGTCTCTTTGTTGAAGAGCTGGGTCGCTTGGGAGATGGGCTTGTCTTGACCCTTGCAGCAGCTGCGAACCAAGTCGAGCAGGCGCTTGACTTCCGTGTGGTCGTGGACGACCTCGCCCTGGCGGTTGATGTAGATCAGGTAGTACGGGTGCAGCCAGTTGTGCTGTGGGAGAGGCGCAGGCGGATTGACGCCCGCGTTGCGGTTGCGCAGCGTGAAGATCACGCCGGGCGCAAGGCCCAGATCAGGGTTGGCGGGCACGACGGCGTGCAGGCCGTTGGGCGAGTTGTCGAGGTCGCCGTGCGCCTTCACGTAGTTCAGCAAGTCCATGCGAAAGTCGTTCAGGCCAAGATCGGTGATGGAGACACCGGTCTTGAGGTCTTCCAGCTCGATGACTTCCTCTTGCAGGCGGCGCAACTGCTCCTTGCGGTAGGACACGTCATTGGCCTGCGCGGAGATGACGTTGTCGTCGCCCGTGGCGGTGACGTCGACGATCATCATCCGGTTCTCGACACGCTCCTTGAGGTTGATGTATTCGTCCAGCGAGATGTCGGGCCAGTAGTTCACCAGCTGGATGCTGGCGTTGGGCGAGCCGATGCGATCCACCCGGCCAAAGCGCTGGATGATGCGCACCGGGTTCCAGTGGATGTCGTAGTTGATGACGCAGTCGCAGTCCTGAAGGTTCTGGCCTTCGGAGATGCAGTCGGTGCCGATGAGCAGGTCGATTTCCGCCGGCTCGCCCGGCAGCACGATGGCCTTTTCCTTCGAGCGCGGCGAGAACAGTGTCAGCAGTTCCTGAAAGTCATACGCCTTGGACAAGGTGGACTTGGGCCGGTCGCTGCCCGTGACCTTGCCGGAGTGCAGCTTCAGGGCCTCCAGCGTGGGTGCCAGATTGGCGTACAGATAGTCGGCGGTGTCGGCGAAGGCGGTGAAGATCAGGATCTTCCTGTTGCCGGGATTGATGGGACTGGCAATTTTGTTCAGCACCTGACCCTTGAGGTGCTGGAGCTTGGCGTCGTCGTCGGGCGTGATCTTGGCCATCGAGGCCAGCAGCGCCTCGATGTTGGCGAGATCGACCTTGAGATCGTGCTCCCACGAGGGCAAGTCCATGTCGGCCAGATTGATCTTGACCTTGCCGCCGATGTCGCCGCCCGGGCCGAGTTCATCGAGCAGGTCGTCGTCCTCGGCGTCGAGGTCTTCCAGCACGTCGGTCAGGTCGCCCACGCTGGTGGCGCTGCCGGTCTGGTTGAAGGCGGCGATCTTGGCGATCGTGGCCTGATGGTTGGCTTGCAGGGATTGCAGCGTGAGCCGGAATGACTGGACGGAGCTTTCCAGCCGCTTGAGCAGGTTGACCGTCATCAGCGCCTGCAGGCTCTTTTCGCGGTCGGCCTGGCGCAGCCTGCCTTTGCTGCCCACCTTGGTGTCGTACAGCTCTTCATATTTGCGCAGGCGGCTGGGCAGGATGTAGCCGACCGGGGCATACACCGCGAGCTTGAGCTTGGTCAGCTGCTCGAATATGTCGTTGAAGCCCATGACGTCCGAGCGCGTGGTCAGGGCGCAATGGAACGACAAGGGCTTGCGGCGCTCCGGGAAGTGGCCGATGTCCTTGGTGTCGTAGAAGGTCTGGATGTGCCTGCGAGAGCGCGCGATGGTGACGCTGTCGAGCAGCTCGAAGAAGTCGAAATCCAGCGCATCCAGAATGGCGCGCGGCGTGCGCTCCTCCGGCGGCAGCTTCGACCAGGCATTGAAGGCTGTCTGTGCGTTGCGAAAGACTTCCTCCACCGATTTGCTGGTGCGCAGCTTCTTGCTGAGGTTTTCGGAGTCGCCTTCGTAGGCGAGCGCAAGCTGATTGCGCAGGTCGGTGAAGCGGTTGTTGACCGGCGTGGCGGAGAGCATCAGGACTTTTGTCTTGACGCCTTCGCGGATGACCTTGTTCATCAGCTTCTGGTAGCGGGTTTCCTTGTCCTTGTAGGCGTCGTTGTTGCGGAAGTTGTGCGATTCGTCGATGACGACCAGGTCGTAGTTGCCCCAATTGATGCGGTTCAGCGGCGTGCCGAACGATTCGCCGCTGGTGCGGGAGAGGTCGGTGTGGCACAGGACGTCGTAGTTGAAGCGGTCGCGGGCGAAGAGGTTGGTCTTGAGGTTGCGGTTGTAGTTGAGCCAGTTGTCCGCCAGCTTCTTGGGGCACAGCACCAGAACGGACTTGTTGCGCAGCTCGTAATACTTGATGACCGCCAGCGCGGTGAAGGTTTTACCCAGGCCGACGCTGTCGGCAAGGATGCAGCCGCTGTAGGTTTCCAGCTTGTTGATGATGCCGGTGGCCGCGTCCTTCTGGTAGTTGAAGAGCTTGTTCCAGATCAGGGTGTCCTGGTAGCCGGTGCGGTCGTTGGGCAGGACGTCTTCGTCGATGTCATCCAGGAACTCGTTGAAGATGTTGTAGAGCATCAGGAAGTAGATGCTCTCCGGGGAGTTCTCCTGATACACCGAAGCGATGTGCTCGCAGATTTGCGCGGTCACGTCTTCCAGCTTGTCGGGGTCGTTCCAGATCTGGTCGAACAGGCTCAGGTAGGTGGCGGCGAAGGGAGCCTCATCCATCTTGTTGACCAGGTTGGAAACCGCGTTGCCCTGTTGGTAGCCGAGATCGACGGCAGTGAAGCCGTGCAGCGGCATGTATGCGGTGTCCGTGCCATCGGCCTGCACACACGCAAATTGCTGCATGGGCGCTTTGCTGCGATTGCTTTTGAACTTGGCCTTGCGCTGTATCCAGTCGGCGCACTCGTTGGCCACCGCCCGCTGGGTGAGCTTGTTGCGCAGCTGGATTTCAAACTCGCTGCCGTAGAGGCTGCGCTCCCGGTCGAGCTTGGGGATGTGGAACTCCTTGCGTTCCTTGCGAATCTTGTCGGTGACCTCGCTGGCCGTGAAGGTGGGCGAGGTGAAGATGAAGCTGAGTTCGTCGATCTGCTCCAGCTCGGCCTTCAGCGCCTCGAAGGCGTACATCGAGAAGCACGAAGCGGCGATTTTCAGGCAGGCGCGGGGCGTCAGCGTTTGTTTGAGGTCGTCGCCGAGCAGGCGGCTGATGTTGTCAATCAGTTCCATGCTTTCTTCATTCAATCCTTCCCCGGAACTTCGCTGAGAGTGCCTTCCGCGGTCAAGAAAGCAGCCCTGACCGTGGCATCGGGGTAGATGGCCTGCACGGCAGCGCGGTAGGTTTGCAGCTGCGCCATCGGCTCGGCCTTGCCCTGTGGCTCGGCCGCCGACTTGTAGTCGAGCACCCACCACTCGGGCACGTCCTTGCGGCGCACCAGCCGGTCCAGCCGCAGGCTCGCGCCCTGCCAGGACAGCGCCACTTCGTTGCCGTGCCAGGCGATGAGCTTGGGGTTCCAGGCCCAGGCGCCTTCGCCGCGCAGGATGCGCTGCGCCATCTGCGCGGCCTGCTGCGCCCGCACCTCATCCAATGCGAACTCGCGCGCGACCGACGCAATCTGCGTGCTGCTGAATTCGGTGGCGCCGAGCGGCGCCCATTCGAGCAGACGGTGCATCGCCTGGCCGATCAGCGATGCGGCCGAAGATGCCGGCGCGCCGGTGTCATTAGCTTCTGTTTTGATAGCTGACTGCGCACGTCCCACAAGAACTTGCGGCAGGATTGGCAACAAAAATGGCGGCGCGTCCGGCATATCGAAGGCATCCGGCGGCGCGCTGGCGGGCTCATCCACGGGCGTGGACAGCGCCTGCA
>JAFECV010000214.1 GCA_018241985.1 Pseudomonadota bacterium
CCACCGAACTCGCGTCGATCCATTTCAGGCGTTCGATGCCGCTGACGTCGCTGCCCTGCATGATGCGGTCGATCAACAGGTTGGCCTTGTCCTCGCCCAGCGCCTTGCGCAGCACCGACTTGACGTATTCGTCGGTGTCGCCCACCAGCATGCTCCTGTCCGACGCATCCGAGTTGAAGCGGTCGAGCACCTTGTCGACCCGCTCATGCGGCACGATTTTCATGCGCGCGATGGCCTCGCCCAGGCGTTGCACTTCCTTGGGCTGGAGATGCTTGAAAACATCGGCGGCCCGCTCCTCACCCAGTGATATGAGCAAGATCGCGGAGTCCTCGAGACCTTGATCTTCCATGACGCTCGCTCTCCTCGGTCGGATCCGGCGCGGTTCAGGCTCCCTTGGCCACCCATCCCCGCACGATGTTGGCGACCGCCGCGGGGTTTTCGCGCGCCAGGTTGCGCGCGGCGTCCAGCCGGTTGTCGGTCGGCGGCATGTCCACGGCGGGCAACGCTGCCGCCGGAGTCGCGCCGGACAGCAAACGCTCGTCGCCCACCACGGCATCCAGCCTCGCTCCCGGACGGCTTGAGCTCTGGACCGCCTTCAGCGCTGGACGGATCGCGCCGAACACCACGATCAACGCCAGCAGCGCGAATGCGCCGGGCAAGGCGGCTGTTCGCACCAGGTCAATCAGCTCGGGTTGTTTCCACAGGGGCAAGGCGGGTGCGTCCGTGTTCTCGATCCGAAACGGCGCATCGATCACCTTGATCGAATCGCCGCGCTGCTGGTTGAAGCCGATGCTTTCCTGGACCAATGCGGTCAATTGGCCGATTTCGTCCTTGCTCAGCGGTACATAGCTGACCTTGCCCTTTGCGTCCGTGACGGTGCGATGGTTGACCACGACGGCCGCGCTCAGGCGTTTCACGATGCCGGTTGCGTTGCGTGTCACGCGCACGGTCTTGTCGACCTCGTAGTTGGTCACGGATTCGCTGCGCGTGTTCCCGTGCGGCGCGCTGCCGCCCTGTGCCGCATGCAGCTGCTGCGCGGGGCCTTCCGTCGGCGCCGAGGCCGGCACCGGGGGTTGATTCGACGCAGCGCCCGGCACGCCGCTGGGCACAGCACTGCTGCCGCCGGCGGATGACGACTCCTGGCGGCTGCGCACCGCCGCATTGGCCTGGCCCTGGTTCGGCTTGAACTCCTCGGAGGTCGATTCGGTCTGGGAGAAATCGACATCCGCCACCACCTGCGCTCGCAGATTGTCTCGGCCCACCACGGGTTCAAGGATGTCCAGGATGCGCTTGGTGTAGTTGGACTCGATCTGGTTCACATAGCGGAGCTGTTCTGCATCGAGACCGCCGTTGCCGGCCCCATCGGGCGAGTCGGACAGCAGGGTTCCGCTCTGATCGAGCACGCTGACCGCCTTGGGACTCAGCTCCGGCACGCTGGAGGAAACGAGATGGACGATGCCGGCGACCTGCGCACGGTCCAGCGTGCGCCCCGGGTAAAGCGTCAGCATCACCGAAGCGCTGGGCTTTTGCTGCTCCCGGAAGAAGCCGTTCTGGTTGGGGAGCGCCAGATGCACGCGCGCGGCCTGCACCGCCGACAGCGCGGTGATGGTACGTGTCAGTTCGCCTTCCAGGCCTCGCTGGAAATTCAGGTGCTCCTGAAACTGTGTCAGTCCGAAGCGCGCGTTGTCCATCAGTTCGAAGCCAACCACCGAGCCCTTCGGCAGGCCGGCCGAGGCCAGTTTCAGGCGCACGTCGTGCACCATGTCGGCCGGCACCAGGATCGCCGAACCGCCCTCGGCGTGTTTGTAGGGCACGTTCATCTGCGACAGCTGTGCGATGACCGCGCCGCCGTCCTTGTCGGACAGATTGGCATACAGCACCTTGTAGTCGCCCTGGCTTTTCAACATCAGCATCGCGGCCACGATGGCCACCAGCGCGGCCAGGCCGATGCCGAGCAACAACTTTCGACGTCCCGGCAGTGCCGCCAAGCGGGCCCCAAAGCTGGGCATGGCACCGCCAGAGTGCGCGGCGGCGGCCAGGGGTTGCGCGACGACATTGCTGTCCATGTCCGGTCATCCTTCAGCAAACTCGCGAACTGCGAGCTGTGTCCGGGGATTATTCGGACCTCGGATGGATACAAATGCGCTGAACAACCCGGGAAATGAAGCTCTGTTCCCGCCATACCGGCAGGGCAACGTAACTACCATTTGCCACAAGCGATCGTGCCTGGAGAGCGTCCGTGGACATGAGACTGAGTCCCTTCGATTTCGCGCAAGCCGCGACGCGTGCGGGCATGCCGCAGGTGGCGCAGCGCGTCAAGGAGAGCATGCGGCCCGCGGGCCTGCAGCAAAGCTTCTCGGAAGCGCTGCGCTCGGTGAGCGAGGCCCAGAATCAGGCCGTGCAGATGCAGCGCGAATTGCAGCTCGAAAACCCTCGTGTCAGCCTCGAGCAAACCATGGTCGCAATGCAGAAGGCGCAGATCGGCTTTCAGGCCGCGCTGACCGTGCGCAACCGGATGGTGCAGGCCTACTCCGACATCATGAACATGCAGGTCTGAGGCACGGCGCGGTGGCCACGCAGCGCGCCCTGCGGCCATCGTCTCACGCGAGCGCACGACGCTGCTTCTGCGTGATGTCGATGTAGCGCTGCAGCAGGCGTGCGTCGTCCCGGCTGAGATCGAGGATCTCGCAGCCCATGCGCGCTCCCCCACCTCGCGGACCGATGGCCGTGGTGTGCCGCACGACCAGCCCCACGCTGAGCTGCGTATGGGCGTCGAGCTGCAGCAGCACGTCCTGCAACACGCTGCCTCGCGCAAAGCCCGGTGCCGATTCCGGCAGGAAGAGCGCAACGCCGGCCAGACTGACATCGAGCACGCGCAAGCGCATACGACCGGAAGCGATAGGCAACGCAAGCGTCGCCGTGGCCATGCTGCGCGTCAACGGTCGGACGCGATAGAAGCGCCGGCGCTGGAAGCGGAAGACTTCGCGCGGGTAGGCGGCATTGAGTACATCGCCGCGCGCTCCAGGCGCCAGCGTCAGGCCAAGCGCGTCGAACTGCAGCTTGATGCTGTCCAGGTAGCCGACCACCACGGCCCCGGTGGAACCGAGCAGCGATTGCAGACGTGGGTCGCGCGCATCCGCGGCAAAGCTGACGATTCCATGCCAGCGATCCTGTGCCAACAGCGTCGTCGTATAGCTGACACCGTCGAATGTGCTCAAGTGCAGCAACGCGTTGCCGGTCCGCAGCTGTTCCAGCAGCTGTTCCACTTCGACAGGCACATCGATGCGAAATTCATCCAGCGCACTGGCGCTTTCCATTGCGTCCAGCGGGGCTGGTATCGTCTCCATCGTCATGACGGCGCTCCGGTCGTCGATCGACCCTGCGAGCCGGTGGTACTCCCTGCCCGGTCTTGGCAAGGTACGGCATGGCGGTAGGCGCTCTGGAACGGTTTCATCTCAACCGCCACCCGGGTTCAATGCAGGCGATTCCTCGGCTGGCCAACGACGAGCCGACCGAGTTCATCCAGACAGGGCTCCGTCAGTGCACGGATCTCGGCATCGTTGACGAGAATGCGTTGCATGATGCGCAGCTTGCGCAGACGCTGCTCGGCATCGAGCGTCCCGGCACTGGCTGCCTGCTTGAGCCGGGAAATCAGTACCGCGCAGGCCCCCTCGAGCATGACCACGCGATCCCAGTCGCCCTGGCGGGCAGCGAGCAGCATCTCGGTGCTCGCCTCTTCGATAGCCTCGTAGTGCTGCAACAGCGTGGCGATCACGACGTCCTGCCTTTGTTCATGCGCGGGAAGGCGGCGGCGCATCTCGTCATGCCTGCGGTCGGGCCGGGCTGCCATCGACCTCGGCGCCTATCGCCACCCAGGCCTCGCGCAGCGGGGCGATCAGGCGGATGCATTCCTGCAGGACCTGGTCGTCGTTTCGCAGGTTGGCCTGGGTCAGGCGCATGCTGATGTAGACATACAGGGCATGCAGGTTGGCCGCCAGCTCGCTGCCGTCAGGATTCACGATGCCGGCCTTGAGTCCCTCGTCGACGATGCGCGCGGCGCGGCTGATGGCGTCGGCCTTGCCGGGAATGTCCTGGCGCTGCAGCGCGCCGCGGGCGCGGTTCAGCGCCTCCAGCAGGCCGTCGTAGAGCATCGTGACGAGCCGGTGCGGCGACGCGCTCAGAACCTGGGAGCTGATATCGACCTGCTGGTACAGATGATTCAAGGGCCGGCCTCGACCGATGGTCTGAGGTTGAGGAGCGAAGAGCATGGTGCGAAGTCAGGGTTGGTTGTGCCTGAATTTGTTATCGGATGTCCTCGGGTCGGCTTGAGCGGCCCGTATCGGCCATTCGGACCTCGCCGAGCAACTACTTCGAGCTGCTGGAATTCAGCATCGCCGTGATCTGCTGCGACACGTAGCTCGATAGCGAGGTCATCTGCGCCATGGTCGTGTCCAGCGCGTTGTATTGGGCAAGCAGCCGCGCCTGGTACTGGGCGATGCGGGCGTTCATCCGGTCCTGGTCGCTCTGGTTGTTCTGCAATTCGGTGTTGAGCCCGCTGGTGCGCACCGAGATCGAGCCGTTGAAGCCGATGGCCTGGCTGGCAAGGTTGTTGAACAGCTGGCCGAAGCCGTTCTGCGATGGATTGCCGATGTTGGTGTTGGAGAACAGCTTGCCCATCTCGGGCATGT
>JAFECV010000215.1 GCA_018241985.1 Pseudomonadota bacterium
GGCCGCGTGCAGCGCTTTCGCACCGACGGCTTCACGCGCTTGCCGGCGATGCGCGCGCTCGGCGAGCTGTGGGCGCGCGACCCGATCGCGGCGACGCGCGCGGCCACCGCCTGCGGCTACGTGCTGGCGGCGGAACTGCGCGCCTGCGGCGTGGACCTGAGCTTCACGCCGGTGCTCGACCTGGACCACGGCGCGAGCGGCGTGATCGGCGACCGTGCGTTCGCGCGCGACCCGCGCACGGTCACGCTGCTGGCCAAGAGCCTGATGCATGGCCTGCTCGCGGCCGGCATGTCGAACTGCGGCAAGCATTTCCCCGGCCACGGCCATGTGCGGGCCGACTCGCACACCGACATTCCCGTCGATGGCCGCGGCCTGAAGACGATCCTCGCCGACGACGCCGCGCCCTACGGCTGGCTCGGCGGCGCGCTCTCGGCGGTGATGCCGGCGCACGTGATCTACCCGCGCGTCGACGCGCGGCCGGCCGGGTTCTCGGCTCGCTGGCTCGGCGAGCTCCTGCGCGAGCGCCTGGGCTTTGCCGGCGCGATCTTCAGCGACGACCTGAGCATGGCCGGCGCGCGCGTGCTCGATGGCCGGAGCGTGAGCTATACACAGGCCGCGGTGGCGGCGCTGAATGCGGGCTGCGACATGGTGCTGCTGTGCAACCAGAGCGCGGGGGACGAGGGCGCGGCGATCGACGAACTGATGGCCGGCCTCGCCGACGCCGAGCGCGGCGGCCGCTGGCAGCCGAGCGCCGCGAGTGAAGCGCGGCGCCGCGCGTTGCTGCCGGTCGGCGCGGCGCTGCCCTGGGACGCGCTGCTCGCGCAGCCGGCGTACCGACAGGCGCTCGCGCTGCTGCCGCCGGCCGGCTGAGGGCGCCATCGCCCGCGAGCGGGCGCTGCCGGCCCATGCCGCGCCGTCATGCGACAAAACTTTGCTACGCTTCGCGCATGAAGGCCGACACCCGCTGCGTGAACCTTGCCCTGCAGGGCGGCGGCTCGCACGGCGCGTTCACCTGGGGCGTGCTCGACGCGCTGCTGGAGGACGGCCGCGTCGGCTTCGAGGGCCTCAGCGGCACCAGTGCCGGCGCGATGAACGCGGTGGCGCTGGCGCATGGGCTGGCGCGCGGCGCCGACCGGCCCGGCAGCGATCCGCGCGAACTGGCGCGCACGGCGCTTGCCAACCTCTGGAACGGCGTCGTCAGCATGGGATCGGTCTCGTCGACGATCACACAGGCGCAGCGCGCGCCGTTCGACCTGCTGTTCGGCGGCCTGGACGCGTTGGGTCGGATGGGCTGGCTGCGCGGATTCGGCGGGCTCGCGGGCCTCGATTCGCCGGCCCAGATCTGGGGCCATGCGCTCGGCAGCGTGTGGGCGAGCGCGGTGTCGCCGTACCAGAGCAATCCGTTCGACATCAATCCGCTGCTGAACTTTTTGCAGGGCCAGATCGACTTCGAGCGGCTGGCGAAGCCGGACGCCGTGAAGGTGTTCGTGGTCGCGACCTGCGTGCAGACCGGCAAGGCCGAGGTGTTCTCCGGCAAGCGCTTGAGCGCGCGCGCGGTGATGGCATCGGCCTGCCTGCCGATGGTGTTCCACGCGGTCGAGATCGACAACCACCACTACTGGGACGGCGGCTATGCGGGCAACCCGGCGATCCACCCGCTGATCTACCAGTGCGACTGCCGCGACGTCGTGCTGGTGCAGATCAACCCGATCAAGCGCGACAAGATTCCGGTCACCGCCGCCGAGATCATGGACCGCACGAACGAGATCACCTTCAACGGCACGCTGATCGCCGAGATGCGCGCGATCGACTTCGTCAAGCGCCTGCTGGCCGAGGGCCGGCTCGACGCCAAGCGCTACAAGAACATGCTGATGCACCGCATCGACGGCGGCGAAGAGTTGGAGAAGTACCACGCATCGAGCAAGTCGTCGATCGACGGGCCGCTGATCTTCGCGCTGCGCGACCTCGGGATCTCGTGCGCGAAGAAGTGGCTGGCGAAGCACTTCGACGCGATCGGCGTCCGCGACACGGTGGACATCGCGCGCGACTACCTCGACGCGCTGCGGTTGCCGGTGCACGGGCGCAAGCAACCCGGCGCCACCCGCGACACATGAAACAACATGGGCGCTGTCACGTCAACGGGCCGCGGAGATGGCCATGCGCGGGCACCCGCGGAACTGGCTCAGCCAGGCCGCTGGGTGCGCCCCCGGCGAGGGGGTTGGCGTAGCGACACGCAGTGCGCGCAGCTTGGGGGTGAGTCAACCTTCGCGCCGCAGCGCGGGGAACAGGATCACGTCGCGGATGCTCGGGCTGTCGGTCAGCAGCATCATCAGCCGGTCGATGCCGATGCCGCAGCCGCCGGTCGGCGGCATGCCGTACTCGAGCGCGCGCACGAAGTCCTGGTCGTAGTACATCGCCTCGTCGTCGCCGGCGTCCTTGGCGTTGGCCTGGGCGGAAAAGCGCGCGGCCTGGTCCTCGGCGTCGTTCAGCTCACTGAAACCGTTGGCCATTTCGCGGCCGGTGATGTAGAGCTCGAAGCGCTCGGTCACCTCGGGGCGCTCGTCGTTCGCGCGCGCCAGCGGCGAGATCTCGGTCGGGTGCTCCATGATGAAGGTCGGCTGCCAGAGCGCGTGCTCGACGCATTCCTCGAAGTACAGCACCTGCAGGCTGGCGAGGGATCGGCCCGCGAGCTTGTGCTTGTCCTCGCTCAGCCCGCGCCGCACCAGCGATTCGATCAGCCAGGCGCGGTCGTCGACGCGCTCGCCGGCATCGGTGTGGCGCTGGATCGCCTCGCGTATCGTCAGGCGCTCGAAGGGTTTGGACAGGTCCACAGGCTTGCCGCCGTAGCTCAGTTCAGTGGTGCCGAGCACGTTCTGCGCGACCTGGCGCAGCAGCCGCTCGGTGAAGTCCATCAGGTCGCGGTAGTTCCAGTACGCCGCGTAGAACTCCATCATCGTGAACTCGGGGTTGTGGCGCACCGAGATGCCTTCGTTGCGGAAGTTGCGGTTGATCTCGAACACGCGCTCGAAGCCACCGACGATCAGGCGCTTCAGGTACAGCTCGGGCGCGATGCGCAGGAACATCTGCTGATCGAGCGCGTTGTGGTGCGTGACGAACGGCCGCGCGTTCGCGCCGCCCGGGATCGGGTGCAGCATCGGCGTCTCGACCTCGAGAAAGCCGTGCTCCACCATGAAGTCACGCACCGCGCTGACCGCCTTGCTGCGCAGCACGAAGCGCTGGCGCGCAGCCTCGTCGGTCATCAGGTCGACGTAGCGCTGGCGGTACTTCAGCTCCTGGTCGGCCATGCCGTGGAACTTGTCGGGCATGGGCCGCAGGCTCTTGGTCAACAGGCGCAGCGCGCTCACCTTGACCGACAGCTCGCCGGTGCGGGTCTTGAACAGCGTGCCTTCGGCGCCGACGATGTCGCCCAGATCCCAGTGCTTGAAGTCGGCGTACGCCGCCTCGCCGATCGCGTCGCGCTGCACGTAGAGCTGGATGCGGCCGCTCGCGTCCTGCAGCGTCGCGAAGCTGGCCTTGCCCATCACCCGTTTCAGCATCATCCGGCCGGCCACCTGTACCGGAACGGGCTGCGCCTCGAGCGCTTCGCCCGCAGTGTCGCCGTGCGTCAGGTGCAGCGCAGCCGCATGGTCGGTCGGCTTGAAGTCGTTCGGGAACGCCACCGGGCCGCCATCCTGCTGCGCCTTGCGCAGCGCCGCCAGTTTTTCGCGCCGCTCCGCGATCAGATGATTTTCGTCTGGGGGCGTGCCGGGCGCGTCGGGGGTCGAATGGTCGGACATGAATGAAACAGAGGCTGCAGGACGGAGGCTGATGATCGTTCCCGATGCGCGGGGCACGGGTGGCGCGGGAGGCCCGCGCCGGATCGTTGGCCGAAACCCGCTATTCTAAATTTTCGCTACGGGCCGGCCGCAGACGCCGTCTCGGCGTCAGGACTCGCCGGCGCGGCTGCCGAGCAGATCGTCGACCAGTTCCAGCCGCAGCAACGGGTTGTCCAGTGCCATCAGGCGCTGGCGCGGCGCGGCGGTCAGCGGCAGCAGCTCGGCCCAGCGGTTCGCGACCCAGCCGCAGTCGTCCAGTCGCCAAGGTGGCGGCGACACCCGCGGATCGCCGCCGTCCTGCAAGGTTTGCAGCAGACGCGCCAGTGCGTCGGCCGCCCGGCGCAGGTCGGTCGGGATGGTGACCGGCAAATCAGGGGGGAGCGGCTCTACCTCGGCGATCCAGAGGCCGTTCTTCAGCCGCTCGCTGCGCTCGATCCGGAACCGCTGCGCGCCGGTGCACCGGATATGCAGCAGGCCGGGCTGCGTCGTCTCCAGCGTGTCGATGCGCGCCAGCGTGCCGACCTCGCAGAACGCTTCGACGACCTCGGGGCGGCGCACTTCCGCGCCTTCGGTGAGGCAGACCACGCCGAACGGCGCGCCGGCCTTGTGGCATTTGCCGATCATGTCGAGGTAGCGAAGCTCGAAGATGCGCAGCAGCAGCAGGCCGTCCGGGAACAGCACGGTGCCCAGCGGAAACAGCGGCAGCAGGGCGGGAGAGGGGGGTGCCGGCATCGTGAACGCGCTCGCGGCCGCTATCATCCCATGATCCGCCACACCAGCAAGCATGCCGTACCAGATCATCTCGTTCCTGCTGGACGTCGCCGTCGGCCTGTTCGGCGGGGCCTGCCTGCT
>JAFECV010000216.1 GCA_018241985.1 Pseudomonadota bacterium
GGTTGGTGGTGGCAGGCGTCGCGGCGGCTACCACCAGATCGACCTTGTCCTTGAATATCAACTCTGCCGTGGCATCGGCGGCACGGTTCGAATTGGACTGCGAGTCCTTGTAGATGATCTCGACCGGCTGCGTAGCACCGCCGACCCGCACACCACCTGCCACAGCCTTCATCACTTGCTGCATCACGAAGGCGTCGGCCTCGGCAAACGCCGCCAACGGGCCGGATTGCGGGCTGACATAGCCGATGCGGATCGGTGTCGCGGCAAGCAGTTTGATGGCCGGCATGCTCAGCAGCGCCAGACTGCCGCCTAGCTGCAGGGCGCGGCGACGCGCAAGGTTGCTTGGCGATACGGATGCGGATTCGCGCAGGCCGGCGTTATTCTGAGAAGCAGTCATGCATGTCTCCTGTTGTGGTCCGGAAGGTCGGGGCCAGCCGCCTCGCCTTTGCCGACGGCTACGCTCGAGAACCAAAACGATAGATCGGCCGACCTATACAGTCCAATACTATTTTTTTGATTCTCTATACTATTCAGGTATAGATGATCATGCAGGACATTCGGATCATGGATTTGAAGGACATGCGCTACTTCCAGGCGGTAGCCGAAGAGCGGAACTTCAGCCGGGCGGCGGAGCGTTTGCACATGGCGCAACCGCCTTTGTCCCGGCAAATCAAGGCTCTGGAAGAAGAAATGGATGCGCCGTTGTTTGTGCGCACGGCCAAAGGCGTGGACTTGACGGACGCAGGGCAGACTCTGCTGGCTGAAGTGCCCAACTTGCTGCTGCTGGCGCAACGGGCCAAGGACCGCACGCGGCGCGCAGGGCAAGGCCTCACGGGTCAACTCGACGTAGGCTTGTTCGGCTCCGGCGTGCTGGACGTGATTCCACGCATGCTCGCGCGCTTTCACGCCGAACGTCCCGAGGTTCGAATCGTGCTTCACAACATGACCAAGATCGAACAACTGCAGGCCGTGCGAGAGCGTCGTATCGGCATTGGCTTTAATCGCCTGGTGCCGTTGGAACCAGACTTGGTGGTGGAAACGGTGTTGAAGGAGCCTTTGGTCGTGGCAATACACGAGTCGCACGCCTTGGGAACCCGCCAGCGCATCCGAATTTCCGATTTGCACGACGAGCCCATCATTCTGTATCCCAACGTTCCCTTGCCCGGGCTTGCCCAGGAGGTAATCGAGGCCTTTCGGCGGGAGGGGGCAACACTCAGAGTGGAGCAAGAGGTGGAAGACGTATTGACCGCCGTGGCGCTGGTCGCCAGCGGATTTGGTCTCGCGGTGACCACCCGCTCGGCCACCAATCTGCGACTTCCGGGGGTGATCTTCCGGCCCTTGTCCAGCCAATATCTGCGCGATTTGGAACTGAACTGTCTGTACCGGCGAGCCGACCCGTCGCCTGTGCTTGCTGGGTTTCTGAAGGTAGTGCATGACTACGCGCGAAGGGCCAACCAACGGGTCAGACCCGCTTGAACAAAGCGCTGCGCGGCTTGTTCGCGTCGGCCGCGGTGATGAACTTCTCGGTGTAGATGTCGCGCTCGTAGAGCCGCCCCTGCATCAGCGCGCCGAGGCAGGCCTCGATCATCGGCGGCGGGCCGCACAGATAGGCCTTGTGGCCGGCGAAGCCGGACTGGAAATGCGCCTTGGCCGCCTCGTGCACGAAGCCGCGGGCGACATCGCTCTCTCCCGAGGCCTCGGAGAGCGCCGGCAGGTAGGTGAAGTTCGGGTGCCGCGCCGCGAGCGCGCGGAACTCCGCGTCGTAGTACAGCTCGGCCTTCGTGCGCTGGCCGTAGACCAGCGTGATCGGCTGCCGGCAGCTCGTATCGAGCAGGTCGAGGATCATCGAGCGCGGGCTCGACAGCCCCGAGCCGCCGGCCATGAAGACCATCGGCAGGTCGGCGGACTGGCGCACGAAGAAGCGCCCGTACGGACCGCTGACGTGGAGCGCGTCGCCGACCTTCAGCACGTCATGCAGATAACCCGTCCCGGCGCCGCCCTCCACGCGCCGCACGTTGATCTCGATCTCGCCGCTCGCGGCGACCTGCGCCGGCGAATTGGCGATCGAGAACGGCCGGTCGCCTTCGACGCCCGGGATCTTCAGTTGCACGTACTGCCCGGCCTGGAAGTCGATAGGCTGGTCGAGCGCGAGGAAGATCGCCTTGATCGTCGGCGTCAGGCGCTCGATGCGTGCGACCCGGGTGTGGAAGTCCTTGACCGGGATCACGCGCGCGTCCGGCTCTTCCTCGACGTCGGCCTCTATCACGGCGTCACCCTGCAGGGTCGCGCAGCAGGCAAGCGTCTTGCCTTCCTCGCGCTCCACTTCCATCAGCGCGAACGGGTTGGCCGCGCCGTGGTCGACTTCGCCCTCGCTCACCTGCACCTTGCAGGTTCCGCACAGCCCATGGCCGCAGGCATGCGGGATGTAGATGCCCTGGCGCAGCGCGGCGTCGAGCAGGGTCTGGCCTTCGGCGACATCGATGGTCGCGCCGAGCGGTTCGATGGTGAGACGGTGGCTCACGGACGCAGTTCCTGGTTCGTCAGGCGCTCACGCGTGCGAGCCCTTTATACCTTCGAGGCCGGGCGTGCGGAAGCGGATCGCGTCCTTGTGCACGAGGCCGTTTTCGGCCAGCGATTTCGCCGGGTCGGGGGTCCACGGCTTGCCCGACTTGAACCACTGCACGGCCTTCCAGTCGATCTTCGCGAAGTCGGGGTGGTAGCCGTAGATGCCCGGCAGCACCGCCGTGGCCAGCGCGCCGAACGGCGTGTCCGGCGGCAGCGGCAGGCAGAACGGCGCGCAGAACATCAGGTGGTCCTCCCAGCCGATGTACAGCAGCGGCGCGGGGAAGTTCTCGCGCACGTCCTGCGCGGGGAAGTCATAGGGCCGGGTGGCGACGACGCTCATTTCGCATCTCCTGCTGGCAAGGCCTCGCCGCGCCATGCGGCGAAGTTCTTCTGGTCCTCGGACCCTTCGAAGTCGAAGTTGTCGCGGCCCACGTTCATCTCGTAGTAGTCGAGCACGGCCATCAGCGGGTTGAAGCCCTCCTGCGTCGGGTCGGTGCCCGGCTTGAAGCAATGGCCCTGGTAGATCTGGTGCACCGGCAGCCAGCTCTGCACGTACTTCTCGGGCTCGTGGTCGAAGATGCCCTTGCAGTGGTCGCTACAGAAGTGATAGCGGTTGCCGCGCCAGTCGCTCTCGCGGTAGCAGATCTTGGTCGCGTCGCCCGGCTCGGTGAAGAGCATCGGGATCTGGCAGGTCGTGCACAGCATGGGCAACGTCATGTTGTAGAAGCGGTTGCCGGCCGCCGCCTGCTCGCGCCAGTAGTCCCAGCGCGGCTTGTAGTGGCGCTCGAAGGTCTCGGGGTACTTCTCGGCCAGCCAGGCCTGCTCGTCGTCGCGCGGCACCCAGGTGTGGAACGGCGCGGCGCCGTTGTAGTTGTAGAAGGTGGCCCAGGCCTGGTGGCTGATGTGGTCCTTGCCCTCGCAGGCGTCCTTCCAGCCCAGCGGCTCGCGGATGCCGTAACGCGCGAGGTCCTTGAACAGCGCGCCGCCGTTGGCCTCGGCGTACATCTCCCAGGCCTCCTTCCAGCTCATCACGCGCTTGGGCAGCATGTAGTCCTGCATCATCGCCACCAGCGTCAGCAGCCGGTAGCCGCGCCAGAACCATTTGTCGATCCAGCGCTGCACGATGGGCACGTTGCCCGGGTCCTGCTCGAGCATGAACTTGATGCACTCGATGCCCAGTGTCATGTGCCGGCTTTCGTCGCTCTGCGCGGAAAAGCCGAAGGTCACCGTGCTCATGTCGCCGTTGTGCGCGGCGCCCGACATGAACGGCACGAACAGCAGGTTGGTCAGCACGTACTCGAACGAGAAGCTCACCGCCGTGAGGAACTCGAACGGGCCGGCGGTGCAGGCGTCCTCGAAGAAGCTCTTCGGCACCGACAGGTACCACACGCGGTCGAACCAGTGGTTCGAGTGATGCATGCCGTTGAAGTACTTGTTGTAGTGGCTGATCGCATGCGTCTCGGTCTGGTAGTGGCGCAGCTCGTCCACCGACTGCATCTGGCAGGCGACGCTCGGGCCCGCGCCGCGGAACGCCCGGCCCGCATGCGCGAAGCCGCGGTGCGCGTAGTACTCGAGCGGCGTGACGCCCTGGATGAAGAGCTTGAGCGCGTTGATGTAGCGCGCGTCCGTCACGCCGAGCTGGCCGTTGTTCTGCGCGAACGCCTCGATCACCGCATAGAGCTTCTTCTCCTTCTCGCCCTGGTATTTCCAGTAGGCGTCCATCGTCAGGCGGAACGGGTCTTCCCACTTGTCCCAGTCGTGGATCTTGATGCCCTCGTACTTGTCGTAGGGGAACACCTCGTCCATCGGCTGGTAGCTCGTCTCCCAGGCCAGGCCGCGCGTCATCGCGGCATAGCGCTCCTTCAGGCCGAGCTTCTTCTTGGCGACACGGGTATCCATGGGGTCGTCTCCTTCGCTTGCGTTCAGTGCTTCCAGCTCAGCGAGAACTGGTCGTCGTCCTCGTCGATATGGCCGGACAGGGTGATCAGGTTGATGTGAAGCTGCTGCAGGTCGTACGGCCTGCCGGTCAGCTCCTCGATGGTCTTGCGGCGGATCGTGAGCCGGTTCGGCGCGTCGATCTTGACCAGCCCGGGCGAGTGCGCGGCCTTGGCGCCG
>JAFECV010000217.1 GCA_018241985.1 Pseudomonadota bacterium
CCACGTCGATTTCACGATCGAGGTCGAGCGGTCGCTCCGCGTGCTCGACGGCGCGGTGATGCTGTACGACGCGGTCGGCGGCGTGCAGCCGCAGTCCGAGACGGTGTGGCGCCAGGCGGCCAAGTACAAGGTGCCGCGCATCGCGTTCGTGAACAAGATGGACCGGGTCGGCGCGGATTTTCTGCGCGTGCAACGCCAGATCGCCGAGCGGCTGCACGGCGTGGCGGTGCCGATGCAGTTGCCGCTCGGCGCCGAGGACCGGTTCGAGGGCGTGATCGACCTGGTGAAGATGCGCGCGATCCTGTGGGACGACGCGAGCCAGGGCGTGCATTTCGAATACGCCGAGATCCCGCCCGAGTCGCTGCCGTTGGCGCGCGAATGGCGCGAACGCATGGTCGAGGCCGCGGCTGACGCGAACGAGGCGCTGCTGGAGAAATACCTCGCGGGCAAGCCCTTGTCCGACGACGAGATCCGGCAGGGGCTGCGCCAGCGCACGGTGGCGAACCAGATCGTGCCGATGCTGTGCGGCAGCGCGTTCAAGAACAAGGGCGTGCAGGCGCTGCTCGACGCGATCGTCGACTACCTGCCGTCACCCATCGACGTGCCGGCGATCGCCGGCCACCTGCCGGACGACGCCGAAGCCGAGCGCCATCCGTCGGACGACGAGCCGTTCTCGGCGCTCGCGTTCAAGATCATGACCGATCCGTTCGTCGGGCAGCTGACCTATCTGCGGGTGTATTCCGGCGTCGCCGAGACCGGCGACATGGTCGCGCTGCCGGCCAAGGACCGGAAGGAGCGGCTCGGGCGCCTGCTGCAGATGCACGCGAACACGCGCCACGAAATCCGCGAGGTGCGCACCGGCGACATCGCGGCCGCGGTGGGCCTGAAGGACGCGACCACCGGCGACACGCTGTGCGACCCGCGCCATCCGATTCTGCTCGAACGCATGAGCTTTCCGGAGCCGGTGATCTCGCAGGCGATCGAGCCGCGCACCCAGGCCGACCAGGAGAAGATGGGCACCGCGCTGCACCGGCTCGCGCAGGAGGACCCGTCGTTCCGCGTGCAGACCGACGCCGAGTCGGGCCAGACCATCATCTCGGGCATGGGCGAGCTGCACCTGGACATCCTGGTGGATCGGCTGCGGCGCGAGTTCGGCGTCGAGGCCTCGGTGGGACGGCCGCAGGTCGCGTACCGGGAGACGATCCAGAACGCGGTGCACGACGTCGAGGGCCGCTTCATCCGCCAGTCGGGCGGGCGCGGCCAGTACGGCCACGCGGTGATCAACCTGGAACCGCTGCCGGCCGGCGGCGGCTACGCGTTCGTCGACGCGATCAAGGGCGGCGTGATTCCGCGCGAGTTCATTCCGGCGGTGGACCGCGGCATCCGCGAGGCGATGACGGCCGGCGTGCTGGCCGGCTACCCGGTGGTCGACGTGCGCGCGACGCTGGTGTTCGGTTCGGCGCACGACGTCGATTCGAACGAGAACGCGTTCCGCATGGCCGGCTCGATCGCGTTCCGCGAAGCGATGCGCCGCGCGCGCGCGGTGCTGCTCGAGCCGATGATGGCGGTCGAGGTCGAAGTGCCGGAGGAGTTCATGGGCCATGTGATCGCCGACCTGTCGACCCGGCGCGGCATGATCCAGGGCACGCTGGACGCCGCCGGCGGCGGCGCCAAGCTGGTGCGCGCCGAGGTGCCGCTGGCCGAGATGTTCGGCTACTCGACCACGCTGCGCTCGCTCACGCAGGGCCGCGCGACCTTCACGATGGAGTTCCGCCATTACGCACCGGCGCCGTCCGCGGTGGCGGACGCGGTGGTGCGCGGCGTGCACGGACGCTAGTGGCGCGACAAGCTTTCGGCGCCGCTAACCGAAGACAGTCAGAACGCCGGTGTAGCCGTACAGGTGGTGGCGCGCGATCTCGCCGCCGGCAAAGAAGCCGACCAGCGGCACGTCGCCGAGCGCGCGGCGCACGATCTGCAGTTCCGCGCTGGGCGCGCCGAAATGCGGGCCGCCGCGTCCGCAGCAGCTGACGTAGACCGCGCCGGCGATCGCCGCGGCGCCCGCCTCGTCGGCGAGCAGGCCCGCCGCGGCGACGCTGGTCGCGGGCTCCTGCTCGAACTCTTCGCGCACCTCGGCGCAGATGCGGATCAGGTCGGCGCGCGCGGCGGCTGCGTCGCGCTCGCAGAACGCGAGGCGCATGCCGGCCTCGGCGGTATCGGCGATCGCGACGCCGCGGCGCCCGGCGTCGAGCCCGACGATGTGGCGCACCACCACGTCGCTGCCGAAATTGCCGCTGCGCCCGACCGAATCGGCGGCGGCGTCGGACAGGCCGACCAGCGTCTCGCGCACCCGCGCCAGCGCCTCGCGCGGCTCGTCGAGCGACACACCGAGGTCTTGCAGCAGCACGTCGAGCGCAGGCCGGCCGTCGAGCGCGGCCAGCAGATTGCCGTGCGCCGCCGTGACCTCGTGCACCGGCGCCACCGGATGGCAGCCCTGCGTGACGCGCGACACCAGGCGCACGCCCGGGCCGAACGCGACACCGGAGAGGCCGCCGGAGAACACGCCGCCGGCGGCGCCGTGCCCGACCATGTTGCCGTCGCCCCCGATCGCGAACTGCACGGTCTCCGTGCGGCTCGCCGCAAGCCCGCCGAACAGGTAGCCGGTGCGGGTGCGCGCGGCCATCTCGGCGATCAGGTCGGCGAGGTCCGGCGCGGCGCCGTCGGCATGGACCAGTGCGGTGCAGGCGTCGAAGCCGCGCGGCAGCGGCGCGACGCCGGAGAACACGCGGTACTGGTCGCTCGGCAGGTCGCACAGCATCACCGCCAGCGCCGGCTCGTCGAAATACTCGACGTTGGTCGCGGCGATGCCGACGCCGACCGTGCCGGCCCAGTCGGTCACGCCGGGCAGCTCGGCGCCCAGGAAGTCGAGGATGTCCTGTGCGCAGGCGGCATAGTGGTCGGTGACGTAGAGCAGGCCGAGCGACGGCGCCGGGTCGTGGGCAACGCCGGGGCGCAGTTGCTCGAGCACCTGCCGCGCAGCCTCGCGCCACTGCGGATGCGAGGCATGGCCGTAGCAAAACCGCTTCATGCGCGCACCGGCCGCGCCGGCCTCAACGGCCCGACGTCGCCGCCTTTTTGGAGGTTTTCCTGGCTGTAGCGCCCGATCTGCCTGCGCTGTTTGCTGCTTTTTTTGTAGCAACACCGGTTGCCTTGGCAGCGCCGGCAACGACGTCCTTCAGCGCGTTCGCCGGGGTCTGGCGCGCGGCTTCCTGGATCGCCTGCGTGGCGATCTGCTGGAACTGCTGGGTCAGCGCGCCCCACCACTTCAGCGGATCGACCATGCCGGCGGGCGCCTTCTCGTCGGTCTTCTCGCCGGGCTGGTCGCTGCCCTGCGCCGCGGCCTTGGCGGCCTCGGCCTTCGCCGCCTTCGCGGCGCTCGCCCGCTCCGCCGCTTTTTCCGCCGCCTTCTCGGCCACGCGCTCCGCCGCGCGCGCGGCGCTATCGTCCGTCGTCCGCTTCGAGGGGTTGATCGTGAACGCGTTCGCAACCTCGGCCATGCGCAGGTCCATGCTGCGCAGCGTGACCAGCGTCATCTTCTGCACCTCGAGCGCCTGGATCGTCGCCTTCAGCGCGACCGCGTTCTGATCGAGCCAGAACGCGACCGCCTTCAGCTCCTCGATGCGCTTTTCCAGCTCGTCCGGATTCAGCGTCGGCGCGACCCAGTTGCCCAGGCTCGGCATCTGCGGCAGCGACTGCGTCGCGCCCTTGGTCAGGGTTTCCAGGAAGTCAAAGCCCGGGATCAGCTTGCCGAAGCTCGGGTTCTTCAACATGTCGCTCATGGTGTCTCCTCGTATTGTTGTCGTGAGGTTTCGTCGTCGATGGAATTGCATTGTCAGCTTACCGCAACGCGGCTGCATCGGCGACGGAAGTATCAGTGTTTTTGCCCCATCGTCATGCCCGAGGGAACCTCGGCACTGCCGGACATTTCCGGCGCCACCGTGCTGACCGGCAGCTCGAAGCGATAGCGGCTCGCCACGCCCTTGGCGTCGCGGCAGATCAGGGTCACCGGCACCGTGCTGCCGGCCGCCAGCGGCGCTTTCAGGTCCATCAGCATCAGGTGATAGCCGCCCGGCGTCAGCGCCACCGGCTTGCCGGCAGGCAGTGCCAGCCCGCCTTCGACCGCGCGCATCCGCATCACGTCGCCGTCCAGCTTCATCTCGTGCAGTTCGGCCAGCGCGGCCACGGGAGTCGATGCGCCGACCAGACGCAGATCCTCCTTCGACGTGATCTTCATGAACGCGCCGGTCGCCGTCTGGCCCGGCACCGTCGCCCGCACCCAGCCGCCCTGCAGCGTGACCGGCTGCGCGGTCGCGGCGGTGCCGACCAGCGCCAGAGCAAAGGCCGCGCCGCGAAACATCATCGAGAACCTCATGCTTGCTACTCCTTGATCGAGGTGGAATCGAATCGGGGCCGGCGCCCGCGGGACGCAACCCCTTTCTATCAGTTGTCCATGATGCGCTGCTTCACCCACACCGCATGAAACGGGTTCAAGAGGCTGCGGAGCAGGCCGTTCGCGGGCACCCGCGGATCCGGCTTCGCCGGGTCGCTGGGTGGCCTTGCAGGCCGCGGCGGCGCCAGAGGCACCGCCTCTTCGGGCCG
>JAFECV010000218.1 GCA_018241985.1 Pseudomonadota bacterium
CCGACTTCACCGTCACCGAGCAGATGCTCAAGCAGTTCATCAAGATGGTGCACCCGCGCGGCATGCTGAAACCCAGTCCGCGCATCATCATCTGCGTGCCCTGCGGCTCGACCCAGGTCGAGCGGCGCGCGATCCGCGAATCGGCGCTGGGCGCCGGCGCGAGCGAGGTCTACCTGATCGAGGAGCCGATGGCCGCGGCGATCGGCGCCGGCCTGCCGGTCAGCGAGGCGTCGGGCTCGATGGTGGTCGACGTCGGCGGCGGCACCACCGAGGTCGGCGTGATCTCGCTCGGCGGCATGGTCTACAAGGGCAGCGTGCGCGTCGGCGGCGACCGCTTCGACGACGCGATCGTCAACTACATCCGCCGCAACTACGGCATGCTGATCGGCGATCCGACCGCCGAAGGCATCAAGAAGCTGATCGGCTCGGCGTTTCCGGGCTCCGAGGTCAAGGAGATCGAGGTCAAGGGCCGCAACCTGTCCGAGGGCGTGCCGCGCTCGTTCACGATCTCCAGCAACGAAATCCTGGAGGCGCTGACCGATCCGCTGAACAACATCGTCAGCGCCGTCAAGAACGCGCTGGAGCAGACCCCGCCCGAACTCGGCGCCGACATCGCCGAGCGCGGCATGATGCTGACCGGCGGCGGCGCGCTGCTGCGCGACCTCGACCGCCTGCTGGCCGAGGAGACCGGCCTGCCGGTGCTGGTCGCGGAAGACCCGCTGACCTGCGTGGTGCGCGGCTGCGGCATCGCGCTCGAGCGCATGGACCGTCTCGGCTCGATCTTCACCTCGGAGTAATCCGCTGGGCCGCCGGCCCGGGACAGGTGACAGGTATCACCGGTCCGGCGAACGCGGGACAATACGCGAGTCATGCCACTCGGGACCCTGGACCGGACGCCGCCGCCCTTCTTCAAGCAGGGGCCGTCGGCGCTGTCGAAGCTGATGTTCTTCGGTGCGCTGGCGCTGTTTCTGATGGTGGCCGATACGCGCTTCCGGATCACCGAGCCGCTGCGCGCGGCGGTCGCGACCGTGCTCTACCCGGCGCAATGGCTGGTGATGCAGCCGGTGCTGCTCGCGCGCGAAGCCGGCGGCTATTTCGAGTCGCTGAAGGTGGCGCAGCAGGACGAGGCGGCCGCGCGGCGCAAGCTCGCGCTGCAGTCGCTGCGCGCGAGCCAGGTCGAGCAGTTGGAACTCGAGAACCGCCAGTTGCGCCAGCTGCTCGCGCTGCGCGAGCGCACCAGCACGCCGTCGCAGGCGGCCGAGGTGCTGTACGACGCGGCCGATCCGTATTCCCGCAAGATCATCGTCGACAAGGGCATGGCGCAGGGCGTGCAGGCCGGCTCGCCGGTGCTCGACGAGTCGGGCGTGCTCGGCCAGGTGACGCGGGTGCTGCCGCTGCTTTCCGAGGTGACGCTGGTGACCGACCGCGACCAGGCGATTCCGGTGCTCGACGCGCGCAGCGGCGTGCGCGGCGTCGCGTTCGGCGAGCCGTCGCAGGGCGGGATGATGGAGCTGCGCTTCATGCCGGTGAACGCCGACCTGCAGCCGGGCGATCTGCTGACCACCAGCGGGATCGACGGCATCTACCCGCCCGGCCTGCCGGTGGCGAAGATCACGAAGGTCGAGCGCCGCGCCGATTCGACCTTCGCGCGCGTCGAACTCCGGCCCGAGGCGCGTGTCGGTTCGACCCGCGACGTGCTGCTGCTCGCGCCGGTCGCGGTGCAGGTGCCGCAGCAGCCCGAACCGGTGACCAAGCCGACGCCGCAGCGCAAGGGTGGCAAGGGGCACAAGAAATGATGCGGCCGGCAACCGCCGCAGCGTACCGGAGGCAGCCATGCTGATGCGTCCCGGCCAGCAGCTGCTGCTGCCGGCGAATCCGGTGTTCATCTGGGGCAGCCTGCTGGTGGCGCTGCTGATCAACATGCTGCCGCTCGGGCGCGCGCCGTGGCGCCCGGACCTGCTGATGCTGCTGCTGGTGTTCTGGAGCGTGCACCAGCCGCTGCGCGTGGGCATCGGCTCGGCGTTCGTGTTCGGCCTGTGCATGGACGTGCAGCAGGCCGGGCTGCTGGGCCAGCATGCGCTGGCCTACACCGCGCTGAGCTACTTCGCGATCACGATCCACCGTCGCCTGCTGTGGTTCGGCGTGCCGTCGCAGGCGCTGCAGCTGCTGCCGATCTTCGCCCTCGCGCATGCGATCGAACTGGGCGTGCGCATGCTCGGCGGCGGCGGATTCGCCGGCTGGCAGACGCTGTGGGCGCCGCTGATCGAGGCCGCGCTGTGGCCGCTGGCCAGCGTGGTGCTGCTGGCGCCGCAGTTGCGCGCGCCCGACCCGGACAAGAACCGCCCGCTGTGACAGGCCCTAATCGCGCGATGACCGAGCTGCGCAACATCCAGGCCGAGCTCGCGCGGTTTCGCCGGCGCGTGCTGGTCGCGGGCGCGGTCGTGCTGTTCGCGTTCGGGCTGCTGGTCGCGCGGCTGGTGGTGCTGGAGGTGGTGCGCCACGACGACCTGGCCGAGCAGGCCGAGACCAACAGCACCGCGATCGTGCCGGTCGTGCCGGCGCGCGGCCAGATCGTCGACCGCAACGGCATCGTGCTGGCCACGAACTACTCGGCGTACACGCTCGAGATCACGCCGTCGAAGGCCGGGCCGCTGGAGCAGACCATCGATGCGCTGTCGCAGGTGGTCGAGATCACGCCGCGCGACCGGCGCCGCTTCAAGCGGCTGCTCGAGGATTCGAAGAACTTCGAATCGGTGCCGATCCGCATGCGCCTGTCGGACGAAGAGGTCGCGCGCTTCGCCGCGCAGCGCTTCCGCTTCCCGGGCGTCGAGGTCAAGGCGCGGCTGTTCCGCAGCTATCCGTTCGGCAGCCTCGCGAGCCACCTGATCGGCTACGTCGGGCGCATCAACCAGGCCGAGAAGGACCGGATCGACGACTCGGACGACGAAGCCAACTACCGCGGCACGCAGTACATCGGCAAGCTCGGCGTCGAGCAGAGCTACGAGAGCCAGCTGCACGGCACCACCGGCGTGCAGGAGATGGAAACGGCTGCGTCGGGGCGCGCGGTGCGCCTGCTCGGCAGCGTGCCGGCGAAACCGGGCGACACCGTGCAGCTGTCGATCGACATCCGGCTGCAGAAGCTCGTGGAAGACCTGTACGGCGAGCGGCGCGGCGCGCTGGTCGCGCTCGATCCGAAGACCGGCGAGGTGCTGGCGCTGGTCAGCATGCCGACGTTCGATCCGAACCTGTTCGTCGACGGCATCGACTCCGACAACTGGAAGGCGCTGAACGAGTCGCTCGACAAGCCGCTGCTCAATCGCGCGCTGCGCGGCACCTACCCGCCGGGCTCGACCTACAAGCCGTTCCTGGCGATCGCCGCGCTCGAGACCGGCAAGCGCACGCCGCAGCAGACGATCTTCGACCCGGGCTACTTCTGGTTCGGCGGCCACAAGTTCCGCGACGACAAGGAGGGCGGCCACGGCACGGTCAACATGTACAAGTCGATCGTCGAGTCCTGCGACACCTACTACTACATGGTCGCGAACGACCTCGGCGTCGACACGATCCACGACGAGTTGAAGCCCTTTGGCTTCGGCCAGCCGACCGGCATCGACCTGCCGGGCGAGTCGCGCGGGCTGCTGCCATCCACCGCATGGAAGCGCGCGGCCTATCACCATCCGGCGCAGCAGAAGTGGTATGCGGGCGAGACGATCTCGCTCGGCATCGGCCAGGGCTACAACCACTACACGATGCTGCAGCTTGCGGTCGCGACCGGCGCGCTGGTGAACCATGGCCTCAAGATGCGGCCGCATGTCGCGATGGACCTGATCGATCCGGCCACGCACAAGGAGGCGCCGGCGGAGCGCGAGGCCGGCGTGCAGATCCCGGTCAAGCCCGAGTACCTGGACGTGGTGCGCAATGCGATGGTCGGCGTGAACCTGCAGGGCACGTCGGCGGCGGCGTTCCGCGGCGCCGGCTACACCAGCGGCGGCAAGACCGGCACCGCGCAGCTGGTCGGGGTCAAGGAGAACCAGAAGTACGACGCGGCCAAGCTCGCCGAGCGGCTGCGCGACAACGCGTTGTTCATCGCCTACGCGCCGGCCGACGACCCGAAGATCGTGCTCGCGATGGTGGTCGAGAACGGCGGCTTCGGCGCGCAGTCGGCCGCGCCGATCGCGCGGCGCGTGTTCGACTACTGGCTGCTGCACCAGTACCCGAACCCGCAGGACATGGCCGCGGTGCAGAAGGGCCAGGCGACCGCGCCGATCGGCGCGCCGCTGCCGGTGGCCGATGTCCCGTGGCCACCCCAGCCGTAACACGGATCGCCCCCCATGCTCCAACCTCGGTTTGCTATACAAAATATAGCCAACCGTGAAGGCGGTACCTTGGCTTGAGCGGTATTTTGTTCACAACCATGAAAAAAGCGCCGGGGTGTCCGGCGCTTTTTCTTTGAATGCATCTCAGGCGGCGGATAGCGCGCCTGCGTCGCGGTTGTTGTCCCCTCGGCTCCTCGCGCCAGCGTGGCCGTGGGCCTACTGTGGAGTAGCCAAAATTGTAACGGCAGCAAGCCCCGATGCGGACCCGGGTTTACCCGCGGTCGACCGTCAGCCGCGCTATTCGGCCTCGGCA
>JAFECV010000219.1 GCA_018241985.1 Pseudomonadota bacterium
CGATCGTCGCGCAGTGGCTGTCGTCGTTCGGCGTGAGTACGCAGGGCGTGGCCGACGCGCGCGCGGAATCGCTGGTCTGGGCGCTGGAGCGCGGCTCGCGCAGCGGGCGCGTCGCGTACCAGTTCGCGCGCGACTACGCTGGTCGGCACGACCTGCGGCCATGACGGCGACGCCGCCAGGTCAGCCGCTGGTCGCCGATGCGGACCGCCCGCGCGAAGGCGGCACGGATCGCGCGGTGGTGGAGGTCGCGGTCGGCGTGCTGCTCCGCGGCGACGAGTTCCTGCTGACCACGCGCCCCGCGGGCAAGGTCTACCCCGGCTACTGGGAGTTCCCCGGCGGCAAGATCGAACCGGGCGAAACGGTGGCCGAGGCGCTGCGGCGCGAACTGCACGAGGAAATCGGCATCACCGCGTTCGACGTGCAGCCGTGGAAGACGCAGCGGGTCGACTACCCGCATGCGCTGGTGCAGCTTCATTTCTGCAAGGTGTTCGGATGGCGCGGCGCGCTGCAGATGCGCGAGGGCCAGCAGTTCGCCTGGGCCTGCCTGCCGGTGCGGCTCGCGCCGGTGCTGCCCGGCGCGGTGCCGGTGCTGGGCTGGCTGGCGGAAGAGTCCGGATTCGTCGGTGCTACGCAATTCGTAGCACAATGCGAAGGAAAATAGGGCGCTGCAGCCCTATTTTCTTTAAATTTCTCACGAATCCGCGCGCTTCGGATCGCCGAATTCGAGATCATCCGGCGCGTTCTGCGTCGGCACGCGAAACTGCTCGCTGGCCCAGGCGCCGAGATCGATGTTGCGGCAGCGCTCGCTGCAGAACGGCCGCCAGCGGTTGCTCGGTGCGTAGACGCTCTCGCCGCCGCAGGTCGGGCAGATCACGTGCTTGGGAGTCTTTGCGTCAGCAGGCATGGGGCTGCATCGGTGCGGTCAGCAGCACAGCGTCACTTCGAACGCGGTGTCGTCGCTGCTGGCGTGCAGCTTGTCGTCCGCGTCGTGGCGCATCAGGCGCACCGACACCATCAGCCGGTTGCCGCTGATTTCGGGGATGAGCTTGAGCGTGGGGTCGATGCGCAGCTGCATCAGCTGAAAGCTCCGCCCCTGCGGCAGCGCCTGCTGGAACTGGCCGCTGGACGCCATCACCTTCTGCGGCGCGCCCGATTCGCGCAGCAGCCGCAGCAGCCGGTGGATCGACTCGGCCAGCGGCGCGAGCGTCGAGGCCCAGCGCTGCAGGTCGGCCTGGCGCCGCTCGGCGCTCTCGTGCTGCCAGGCGTAGTAGGCCGGCAGGTCGAACTCGCAGGTGCCGCCGGGGATGCCGGCGCGGCTGCGTATGCTCATCAGCCAGTCGTTCTCGGTCAGCGACTGGCCGGCCTTGCCGGGCAGCTTGTTCACCGCCTTGAAGCAGGCGTCGAGCTCGGCAATCGCCTGGTCCAGCGCCGCCTCGGAAATCGCCGGATTGCCCCGGTACGCGGCCAGCGCCTGCTTCTGCCGATCCAGGTCGCGCATCACGTCGGCCTTCAGGTCGGCGCGCGTCGCGACGTCCATGATCTCGAAGATCGTGGTCAGCGCGTAGTGGTGGTCGAGCGGATGGGGGCGTGCGATCAGTTCGCCGAGCCGGCGGAACAGATGCTCGAGGCGCAGATAGGTGCGGATGCGCTCGTTGAACGGGTATTCGTAAAGTATCACGCGGGTCGGTCACGCTGCGGGGGGCACGCCCCGCATCATAGCCCGATGCGCTTGGCCGTCTGCTCGACCGCGCTGCGCAGTTGCGCCGGCGCGAGAGCGTCGTTGAAGATCACCATGTCGGCCGCGGCCAGCCGCGCGAGGCGCGATGCCTGCGCCGCGACGATGCGTTCCACTGCATCCCGCGACAGCTTGCTGCGCGCGACCACGCGATCGACCTGGGTCTGCACGGTGCAGTCGAGCACCAGCACCTGATCGAGCCGGGGCCGCCAATGGCCGGACTCGACCAGCAGCGGGATGTCGAACACGATGCAGCGCCGCCCGGCCTGCACCGCGGCCTCGGCCTGGCGCCGGGACTCTTCGCCGACCAGCGGATGGACGATCGCCTCCAGCCGGCGCTTGACTTCCGGGTCGTCGAAGGCAGCGGCGCGCATGCGATCGCGGTCGAGCGCGCCGTCCGGGGTGATGAAGTCCGCGCCGAATTGCGCCCGGATCGCGGCGATCGCGCCGCCGCCAGGCGCTGTGAGAGTGCGCGCGATCTGGTCGGCGTCGACAATGACTGCGCCCAGTTCCTGCAAGATCGCGGCGACCGTGCTCTTGCCGCTGCCGATGCCGCCGGTGAGCCCGATGAGCCGGACCTCGCCGATACCCGCCCCCACGCTCCCCGCTGCGCGTGGTTCGCTGCCCCCAGCGGAGAAAGGGGCCCCGGCTACGCCGGTGCGGGGGGCGTTCGCGCCTTCGGGCGGCCGGGCGGCGCTCATGGCGCTACAACCCCACGATGCGCAATATGGCTTGCGGTTCGAACACCATCGCGATCAGCCCGGCGCCGGCGAGGAACGGGCCGAACGGAACGTAGCCGCCTGCGCGCAGCCCGTTCGAGAACTTGAGCGCGATGCCGACCACCGCGCCGACCACCGACGCGGCCAGGATGATCGGCACCAGCGCCTGCCAGCCGAACCAGGCGCCGAGCGCGGCAAACAGCTTGAAGTCGCCGTAGCCCATGCCCTCCTTGCCGGTCGCGAGCTTGAACGCCCAGTAGATCAACCACAGCGACACATAGCCCGCCGCCGCGCCCCAGAGCGCGCTCGCCGGCGCCACGCCGGTCCACCCCAGCGCCGCGGCCAGCAGCCCGGCCCACAGCAGCGGCAGCGTGATGTCGTCGGGCAGCAGCGTGGTGTCCCAGTCGATCAGGCCAAGCGCGACGATCGCGCCCGAGAACCCGCACCAGGCCAGCGCCGACGGCGTCGCGCCCCAGCGGTGGAAGCACCAGAAGAACAGCGCGCCGGTGGCGAGCTCGACCAGCGGATAGCGCAGGCCGATTGCGGCGCCGCAGCTCGAGCATTTGCCGCGCAGCGCAAGGTAGCTCAGAACCGGAATGTTCTCGTACCAGCGGATCTGGTGGCCGCAATGGCTGCAGCGCGACCGCGGCACCATCAGGTTGAAGGTCGGCGCGGCCTCGGTCGTGTCCGCGGCCTGCGCCGGCTCGCCGCTCATCTGCGCGCACTCGGCCGCCCACTGCGCCTCCAGCATCTTCGGCAGGCGGTAGATCACGACGTTGAGGAAACTGCCGAGCAGCAGTCCGAGCACGCCGCCGATCGCGGCGACGAGCCATGTCGACGCGAGCATCAAACGACCGAACCCAGCTTGAAGATCGGCAGGTACATCGAGATCACGATGCCGCCGATCACGATACCCAGCACCACGATGATGATCGGCTCCATCAGGCTGGACAGCCCGGCGACCATGTCGTCCACCTCGGATTCGTAGAAGTCCGCCGCCTTGCCCAGCATGTGGTCGATCGAACCCGATTCCTCGCCGATGGCGCACATCTGCAGCACCATGCTCGGGAACACGTGCGCGTTGCTCATCGCCGCGGTGAGGCTGGTGCCGGTGGAGACCTCCTGCTGGATCTTCTCGGTCGCGATCGCGTAGACCGAGTTGCCGGACGCTCCACCCACCGAATCGAGGGCCTCGACCAGCGGCACGCCGGCGGCGAACATCGTCGAGAGCGTGCGGGTCCAGCGCGCGACGCAGGACTTGTCGATCAGCGCGCCGAAGACCGGGAGCTTGAGCAGCAGCCGGTCCATGAACTGCTGCACCCGCTCGTTGCGCTTCCAGGCCTGGAAGAAGAAGTACAGGCCGCCGCCGAGCACGCCGAAGATCAGCCACCAGTACTTGACGAAGAATTCGCTCATCGCGATCACGAACAACGTCGGCGCCGGCAGGTCCGCGCCGAACGAGGTGAATACCTGCTTGAACGAAGGGATCACGAAGATCATGATCACCGACACCACGACGAACGCGACGATAACCACCGCGGTCGGGTACATCAGCGCCGACTTGATCTTCGACTTGATCGCCTCGGTCTTCTCCATGTAGGTCGCGAGCCGGTCCAGCAACTGGTCCAGGATACCGGCCGCTTCGCCGGCCTCGACCAAGTTGCAGTACAGGCTGTCGAAGTACATCGGGAACTTGCGGAACGCCGCGGACAGCGAGGTGCCGGTCTCGACGTCGGTGCGGATGTCGTTGAGCAGCTTGGTGACGCTGGGGTTCGGGTTGCCGCGCCCCACGATGTCGAACGCCTGCAGCAGCGGCACGCCGGCCTTCATCATCGTCGCGAGCTGGCGCGTGAAGATCGCCAAGTCCTTCGGGCGGATGCGCTTGCCCGCGCGCATCTTGCGCTTCTTGATCTTGCTCGGCAGCACGCCCTGGCGGCGCAGCGAGGCCTGCACCTGGTTCTCGCCGGCGGCGCGGGTCTCGCCACGGACCAGCTTGCCGTTGCGGTCCTTGCCTTCCCACTCGAAGACGAATTCCTTGATGCTGCTGGTTGCCGCGGTCGCCATAGGTCCCTTTGGGTGCTCCCCGTCATTCGTTCGTCACGGCCAGCACTTCCTCGAGCGAGGTCACGCCGGCCTTGACCTTGTGCAGGCCCGACTGGCGCAGCGTGCGCAC
>JAFECV010000021.1 GCA_018241985.1 Pseudomonadota bacterium
CACCAGCGTCACCTGCTTGAGCGGCGTGCAGGCCGAGCAGAACTGGAACAGCTGCGGCGACCCCCAGTCGAGCTGACGGGTGAACTCGAAGGGCTGCATCTCGACCGGGTAGCCGTCGGTCTTCAGGTTGCGCTGCCCGCCGAGCCAGCGCATGAAACGGCCGCGCTTCTTGTCCTTCTTCTTGCCGCTGTTGCTGCTCGACTGCCCGCTGCGCGTGGTCGAGGACGATGACGAGCTCGTGTCGTCGCTGTCGTCGTCGTCGTCGAGCTGCATCGACAGCCCGAAATCCTCGACATCGAAGAACTTCGGCGCGGCGAAGTCCTTGGTGAAGTCGTCCTCCTTGCTGACCAGCGACTGGCTCTCGGCCTCGATCGCCTGGCCGGTGTCGTCCACGATGCGCATCAGGATGTCGATGTTGTTCGGCATGATGGCCCCTTTCCTGTCATGTCAGCGGCATCCCTCCACGCGCCGCCCGTCCTAGCCGGCGCCGGAGGGCAGGCGGGAGACGAGGCGCAGCGTCGCGGTGATGCCTTCGAGCTGGTAGTGCGGGCGCAGGAAGAACCGCGCCTCGTACATGCCGGGCTGGTCATCCCGCTCCTCGACGATCACGCGGCCCTCGGCCAGCGGGTGCGTCGCCTTCCATTCCTCGCTGGAGCGGTCGGGCGCGCCGTCGGTGTACTGGCGCAGCCAGGTCTGCAGCCACTGGGTGAGCTGGGCGCGGTCGCGCGAGGAGCCCACTTTGTCGCGCACCATGCATTTCAGGTAGTGCGCGAAGCGGCAGCACGCGAACAGATACGGCAGGCGGGCGGAGAGATTGGCGTTCATCGTCGCCGCCGGGTCGTCGTACTGCAACGGCTTCTGCAAGGACTGCGCGCTGATGAAGGCGGCAAATTCGGTGTTCTTGCGGTGCACGAGCGGGATGAAGCCGTTCTGCGCCAGTTCCGATTCGCGCCGCTCGCTGAGCGCGACCTCGGTGACGCAGCGCATGTCCACGGCGCCGTCGGCGGTGGGGAAGTTGTAGGCCGGCAGGTCATCGACGATGCCGCCGCCGGTGTCGATGCCGCGGATGCGCACGCACCAGCCATACAGCACGAAGGCGCGGGCGATGTTGGCGCCCATCGCGTAGGCCGGGTTGCCCCAGAGATAGCGCGAGGTGTCCGGCCCGTCCGTCTCCTCCTCGAAGTCGAAGCCCTCGATCGGCGCGGTGCGGGCGCCATAGGGCAGGCGCGCGAGGAAGCGCGGCAGGCAGAGGCCGAGATAGCGGGCGTCCTCGCTCTCGCGCAGGCTGCGCCAGGCGGCGTATTCCGGCGTCTGGAAGATGCGGCTGAGGTCGCGCGGATTGGCCAGCTCGGTGAAACTGTCCATCTGCATCACCGAGGCCGCGGCGGCGCTGATGAACGGCACATGCGCCGCCGCCGCGATCATCGCGATGTCGGCCAGGAGCTGCACGTCCTCCGGCCGGTGATCGAAGGCGTAGTCGCCGATCAGCACGCCATAGGGCTCGCCGCCGAGCTGGCCGTATTCCTCCTCGTAGATCTTCTTGAAGATCGGGCTCTGGTCCCAGGCGGTGCCGCGGAACTTGCGCAGCGCGCGGATCAGCTCGCGCTTGGAGATGTCGAACACGCGCATCTTCACCGAAGGGTCGCTGCCGGCGCCGGTGAGCATGAAGCGCAGGCCGCGCCAGCTCGCCTCGATCTGCTGGAACTCCGGGTGGTGCAGGATCTCGTTGACCTGCGCGGAGAGCACCCGGTCCAGCTCGCCGATCAGTGTCTCGATCGCGCGGCGGGGCGAATTGGCGCCGAGCGTGGGAAAGCGCGGCAGCACGAGCGCGAGCGCCCGCAGCATCTCCGCCGGCACCGTGACCTCGGGCAAGGACGCGGGCAAGAACGCGGGCGGTTCCGGCGCCGGGGCGGCCGTTTCGGGAAGCGGCTCTGGCACGGCCTCGGCCGGCGTGGCCGCGCGCAGTGCCTCGCGTGCCAGGAGAGCGGCAAAATCGCCGACGATGGTCGCGTCGTCGTCGTCCGCCGAGCCCGACATCACCGCCTCCCCTGCCCTCCCGCCCGCGTCAGTTGATCGAGATCGCGGCGGCCTGCAGCGTCATCGAAGTGCCGCCATTGGCGGACATCGAGGCGGAGGCCGTCAGGCCGATCTTGGTGCCGTTGATGGTCACGCCGGACGTGTCGATGACGATGCTGTTGCCGCCGACCTTGAGCGTGATCGACTGCGCCGCGCTGATCGTGCTGCTGCCGGCGTCGATCGAGAGCGTGTGGTTGCCGGTGGAGACGGTGTGGCTGTCGTTGCCCTGCGAGACCGTGACCGAGCGGTTGCCCTGCGAGACGGTCAGGCTCTCGTTGCCCTGCTCGATCGTCGTGGTGCGGTCCTTGGTGACCTTCGTCGTGTGGTTGTTCAGGACCTTGACGTTGAAGTCGTACTGCGCCTGCAGATAGACCTCCTCCTCGCCCTTCTTGTCCTCGAAGCGCAGCTCGTTGTAGCCGCCGCCGCCGGGCGAGGAATTGGTGCGGAAACCGCTGCGCGTCTTGTTGCCCGGCATCGCGTCGGCGTTGGTGTTGGAGGCGTTGTAGACGCAGCCGGTGACGATCGGGCGGTCCGGGCTGCCGTCGAGGAAATCGACGACGACCTCCTGGCCGATGCGCGGGATCACCATCGCGCCGAACCCGGTGCCGGCCCAGGGCTGGGAGACGCGGATCCAGCAGGAGGCGTTCTCGTCCTGCACGGCGGTGCGGTCCCAGGGGAACTTCACCTTGATGCGGGCGTATTTGTCGGTGGTGATCTCCTGCCCCGCCTCGCCGGCCACCTTGGCGGTCTGCGGCCCGCGCATGCGCGGCCAGGGGGTGATCTGCGGCAGGCGGAACGGGGTGTCGCCCGGAATCGCGGTGACGCTGCTGACATACTGGTCGAGCCGGGTGTCGCCGCGGCTGGCGGCGCGGCCCTCCTGCAGCGCGAAGCTCGTGGTGGTGGCGATCACCAGGTATTCGCGGTTCTGCGACGTGTCCGGGTTCTCCGACAGGGTGAACTTGCTGCCGGCGGTGACGCCGCGTGCGTTGGTGGTGCCGCGCACGATCTCGCGCTGGGCGGCGAGGCTCTGCATGCGCACGGTCGCGAGCTTCTGGCCGTCGCCGGTGTTACCGTAGGGGCCGGGATAGTCGTACATCTCGGCATCGCCGTGCGGATGGCTGGCCGGCTGCAGCGACTGCGTCGTCAGGTCGGCCGCCGGTGTCTCGAAGTTGTAGTCGCGCAGCGCGACCTTGCCGGGCTGCAGCAGCAGGTCGGCGGACCACTCCCACACGTAGTCCTCCAGCTGGCGCACGTCGCCCTGCTGGAAGCGGTAGGGAATCGCCTTGCCGACGGAGGTGTGGGAGTTCGGGTCGTCGGCGAAGGTGATGATGTGCCGGCCGTCCTGGTGCGTCGTGTAGTAGTAGATGCCGTATTTTTCCATCAGCCGCGTGACGAAATCCAGCAGCGTCTCCTCGAACTGCACGCAGTATTCGAGCTGGATGTCGCCGGACTGGCTCTGCCGCTTGTCCTGGAAGTCGGTCAAGCCCTCGGTGCGGAGGACGCCGGTGATGATGTCCCAGGCCGACTTGTTCTGGAAAATCTGGCAGTCGCGGCGGCGGGAGAGCAGCCAGATCGAGGGCCGCAGCTCCAGCCGGTAGCGGTAGGCACCCGCCGCCATGCCGCTGTAGATCGCGCGGACGATGACGCCGTTGAAGTAGCGCTTGCTGCCGTCGCTGTTGCGGATGGTCACGGTCGCGGTGCAGCCGAGCAGCTTGGAGAGGTCACCGCTGCGCGTGTCGCTGGTGATGTCGAGCTGCGCGTCGAACGGGCGGCCGAGTTCCTCGGTCAGGGTCATGCCGCTGAAATTCAGCGTCATGCCGGGGTCCGGCGAGACCTTCAGCGTGATCTCGCCGCCGCCGCCGCTGCTCTCCGACATCGCGTGTTCTCCCGCTACAGCTTCGGCGGGCAGCGGAACGCGCGGATCGCCGTCATGGTGAAGGGATTGCGCACGCTGCTCGCGTCCAGTTCAAACCCGGCGGACCCGGCCGGGCTCGTGAAGGTGATATGGAACTTGTCGGGCTGGCCGCTCGATTGCACACGCGCGGCGTCCATCAGGCGCAGCAGCGCCCAGGGCCCGGCATTGCTGACCACCGTCGCCGGCCCGCCGCTGGTGGGCGTCATCGTCATCCGCACCTGGGTGCCGCCGTTGCTCGCCGGCCACTGCATCGCCGTCGGCTCGCTCGGGCCGTGCGCGTAGCTCAGCCGCTGCCCGGCCACCTCGACGCTGACCTGGGCGAGGCCCGGGTCGAGCTGCGTCGGGGTGAGCTGGAACTTCACCGAGATCTGCTGCCCGCCGGTCGGGAACAGCGCGTCGCGGATCTCGCTCGCGCGCTGGAACTGCACGAGGCTCTCCTGCGAGAGCCCGAGCTTGACGTTGCCGCCCGCCTGCCACTTCCACGGCAACTGCGTCGTATCGACCACGGGCTTGAGGTACTGGTCGAAGAACTGGTCGATCAGCCCGCCCGGGCCGAGCAGGTGCACGAAGTCGTCCAGCGGCACGTCCTGCGCGCTGCCGGCGATGAACGGGTAGCGGTTGAAGGCGGCCGTGCACAGCGGCAGCACCTTCGAGCGCCAGGCATCGGCGAGCTGCGTGCCGGCGCCGCTCGCCGTCACCTGCGAGCTGCTGTTGGAGACCGTCTGCAGCATCGCCGCGATCGGCTTGGGCACGGTCTGCGAGAGATCCTGCAGCTGCTGCGCGGCGCTGCCGCCGCCGGCCCCGCCGCCGGCCACCATGCCGAGCAGCGCCTGACCCTGGTTCGGCGAGTTCGCCGCCTGGTTCAGCCCCTGATAGACCTGCTGGATCTTGCCGATCACCGCTTCGAGCTGCGGCGGCTTGTCCTTGCCGCCGACGACGAACTCGTGCAGCGAGCGGAAATGGTCATCGACGCGGGAGGCCGGATCGACCGGCTTGCCGGTGGCCGCGTCGGTGCCGAACGCCTCGCCGAGGATCGAGGCGACCTGCGATTCCTCGAAGCTCAGCCCGGACCGCGCGATGTAGCGGGCATAGCCGGTCAGCTTCTGGCCGAGCTTGGCGGCCTTCTGCTCGGCCCCGCTCGCCGCCGTCTCCAGCGCCGGCGGGCGGCTGAGCTGGGTCTGCGTGTCGATCGCCTGCAGCAGGTTGCGCAGCGGCGAATCCGGCGCCGACAGCGTGAACAGCTCCTCCAGCCCCGACGAGAGGTTGTCGAACGGCTTGAGCGCGACATTGGCCAGCAGCGCGTCCCAGCGGCGGGTGTAGTCGTCGAGATACAGCGCCAGCACGTCACGCCGAAGCTGGTTCATCTGCTGCACCGAGCCGACCACCCCGCCCTTGGCCTGGCGGCCGAGCACCCAGGCGTCCTCGGAGGCGTCCTTGGTGACCTGCGGCAGCAGCGGCAGCAGCACCTGGTGGTAGCCGTTCCAGGTGAAGATGCCGGGCGTGCCGGTGTTCAGCGGCTTGCCGTCGCGCAACTGGAACACGCGGCCGGCGGAGGGGCCGGCATTGTCCGCGATCGTCCATTCCGGCAGCGACTGCACCACCGCGCTGCGCAGCATCCGGTTGTACACGTATTCCGAAAGCGGCTGGCGCGTCAGGATTTCGCGCGCCTGCGCCACCAGCGGCCCGTCCAGCGGGATCGCCGTCAGCGGGTAGTCCAGCATCGCGTGGACATGCTGCAGGAAGGCCTCGCGCGCCTCCGCATTGTCCTCGCCGGGCAGCATCGAGACGGAATCGGCCGCCATCCACTGCTCGACGAGGTCGCGGTCGAGCGGCCCCTGGCGGCCGAGGATCAGATAGACCTTCAGCGCCTCATACAGGAAATCCGCCTTGTCGAGATGCGAGCGGATCTGGCCTTCCAGGCGTGCGAGCAGCCGCGGCAGCAGCAGCCCGTTCAGCGCGCGGCTATAGGCGTCGATCGCGGCGGTGGTGATCTTCTGGCCCTGGTAGAGCCCGAACGTCACCTCGATCGGCGTCTCCGACTCGCGATGCGCGTAGCCGCCCGGCATGTCGCGCAGCGTCGCGAGCGCCGGCAGCACGACCGGGATGTCGGTGTCCTGCGCGCCGCGCTTGAGCAGGTCGCGATACTGCCCATCGTATTTCGCGGCCGCCGCATGCGCGTCGGCGATGATCTCGCGGTTGCCGAAATAGCTGAGCGTCCAGAACCCGGTCGCGAGCAGCAGCACCAGCGCCGCGACCGCGTAGGTGGCGATGTACGACCAGCGCCGGCGACGCTCGATCTTCGGGTCGCTGCTGACCAGACCGGCCTCGCCGAACACCACCTCGCGCACCAGCCGGCCGAGGAAATAGCTGCGCCCGGCGCCGCTGAACGCGCCGACCGCCTGGCGCGGCAGGCTGAACTGTGCCGCCATCGCGCCGAGCAGCCGGTCGATCGGCGTGCCGTCCTGGGTGCCGGAGGTGAAGTAGATGCCGCGCAGCAGCGGCCGGGTTTCCAGCCGGCTCGGGCGGAAGATCTCGGTCAGGAACTCGTTGGCGACGTCGCGCATCGAGGCGATCTGCTGCGGAAAGCCCCAGATCAGCCGCCGCCGCGCGAGGTCGGTCTCCTGGTGCACGCGCTCCATCATGCGGTCGTTGAGACGCGTGAGCAGCGCGTCGAATTCCGGCAGGAAACCGCCGACCGACCCCTCCTCGCTCTTGCCGTCGTCGAGCGGCAGCGTCACCCCCCAGACCTGGTCGCGCTCCTCCTTGCCGAGACTGTCGAAGAACTCGACGAAGCCCGCGATCAGGTCGGCCTTGGTGAACAGCACATACACCGGCACGCGCACGCCGAGCTGGTCGGAGAGTTCGCGGATGCGCTTGCGGATCGCCTGCGCGTGCGCGAGCCGTCCGGGTTCGGTCAGCGCCGCGAGGTCGGAGAGGCTGATCGCCACCAGCACGCCGTTCAGCGGCTGGCGCGGCCGGTTGCGCTTGAGCAGGCCGAGGAAGCCGAGCCAGGCGCGGCTGTCGACGCCGCTGTCGCTGTCCTGCGTCGTGTAGCGGCCGGCGGTGTCGATCAGCACCGCCTGGTCGGTGAACCACCAGTCGCAGTTGCGCGTGCCGCCGACGCCCGCGACCGACTTGCCGGCCCCGGTGCTGTCGGCGAGCGGGAATTTCAGGCCGCAGTTCAGCAGCGCCGTGGTCTTGCCCGCGCCCGGCGGGCCGATGAACATGTACCAGGGCAACTGGTACAGATAGCGCCGCGAGCCGCCGAGCTTGGCCTTGCGCAGCGCCGCCATCGCCTGCTTCAGCCGGTCGGCGAGCAGCGCGATCTCCTCGGCCGACACGGCGGCGGCCGGGTCCTCGCCCTGCGCCGCCGCGCCCTCGGCGAGCTTCTTGTCGCGCCGCGACGCGCGCAGCATGTAGATCAGGTTCTCGACGATCCACAGCACCACGAGCACCACGATCGCGATGATGCGGATCATCTCGGATTCGAGCGGGTGCAGCGTGCCGATGCCGAGCAGCGGCCCGAAGAACCAGATCAGCGCCGAAAGAATGACGACGCCGAGGAAGGTCCGCAGCCAGCGCGAGCGGGTGATGCGGTTGAGCAGGACGTTGAGGCCGATCATGGCAGGTTCGTCGTCTTCAGCAGCACGATTTCCGTGCGGCGGTTCTGCTGCCGCCCGTCGGCGGTGGCGTTGGGGGCGATCGGGTCGGCGTCACCCTTGCCGACCGAGCGCACGCGCGCGGGGTTGGCGAGCCCGGCGATGATGACCTTCGCGACCGCGTCGGCGCGCGCCTGGCTGAGCTGGAAGTTGGAGGGGAACTGCACCGTGTGGATCGGCTGGTTGTCGGTGTAGCCGTTGATCAGGATGTCGCCCTTCTCCTTGCGCAGCGCGGTCGCGATGCGGTTGAGCAGCGGCAGGTAGCTCGGGTTCAGCGTCGCCTGGCCGGAGCCGAACATGTTGCGGTTGAGGATGCGCACCGTGAAGGACTGCGGGTCCTCCAGCACCGCGACATTGCCGGCCTTGACGTCCGGCTCCAGGAAGGCGCGCACGTCCTTGGTGGAGGCGCTCGGCTCGATCGGCGGGGGCGGCGGGGGTGGCGGCGTCGGCGCGGGGGTCGCGGCGGCGAGCGCCTGGCGCGGGATCGCCAGCGCCCCGCGCGGCGGTATCCCGCCCAGTTCGGTGAAGGCGATGTCGGAAGCGGCGGCGAGCGAGAAGTCGAAGATGACGTAGATGACCGCCGCGATCGCGACGGTGCCGAGGCCGACGAGCCAGATCGGCACGCGCTGGCCGAGCGGCCGGTGCCCGGTGTTCAGCCCGCGCCAATGCGGCGAGAGGTCGCGCTCGAACTCGCCGCGGCGCTGGCGGATGCTGCGATAGATGCCCTCGCGCAGCTCGGTCAGCGCGCCCTCGCCGCGCTGCATCACCCGGTAGCGCCCCTTGAAGCCGAGCGAGGCGCACAGATACATCAGCTCGACGACCTCGGCGTTGCGGCCGAAATCCTTCTGCATCTGGTCGAGCACGTCGAAGAACCGGTCGCCGCCGGTGACTTCCTTGTGAAAGATGCTGGTCAGCGTCTGCGCCGCCCAGGGCGACGAACTGCCCCAGGGGGTCGAGAGCACGAGGTCGTCGATCGTCGCGCACAGCGCGTAGCGGGCGGCGCGCAGCGCGCGGGTGTCGAGCCCGGTCTGCAGCGCCTCCGCCTCGAAGCGGCGGATCGCGTCCACCATGCCGCGGCGGAACCGGTCGAGGTCGGGGCCGCGCGTGTCGGCGCCGATGCGCACGGCGGCGGCCAGCACCGGCGCGGCGGCCGCCAGCAGCTTGCTGCCGCCGACCGGGGCGATCGGCGCGATCGGGCCTGAGGGCATGGCGGCGGGCGCCGCCGGCGCGGGGGCAGGCGCTGCGCCGCGTCCGCCCGGGCGCGGCCGGATCACGGTCGCGTCGGCGTCCGACGGCTCGGCGAAGGGATCGTCACTCATGCACGCCTATCCCCTGCTTGCAGGACCGGCCCTGAGATCAGGACCGGATGGCCCAGCACTCCATCTCCAATCCCGGCACTTCGCCAGTCACATGGATCGCGATCCCGCCGGACCGTGCCAGCGCCGCCCAGTAGGGCGAGCTGCGGTCGAGCTCGAAATACGTGGTTCCGGCATAGTAAGGAAGCTGCCGCGGCGCGACCGGCAGCGCGCGCACGGCGATTCCCGGCAGCGCGACGTTGATCAGTTCGCGGATCTGCTCGACCGGGCCGATCTTGCACAGGCCCGGAAAACTGCGGCGCAGCGATTCGGCCGGGATCTGCGCCTTGACCGCGAGCACCCAGGTGGCGTTCGCCACCAGTGTACGGTCGCTGATCGGGCCGACACGAATCCCGAATTTGCGCTCCTGCAACGGAATCGGAACGGCATTCTGCTCCAGCACCGCCGAGAGCGATTGCCGCAGCGCCGCGATCACCGGCCGGAACGTCGCCGTCAGGTCGTCGTGCTTGTACGGCGGAAACACCAGCGGGCGCTTGCGGGCCTCGGTGAAGGTCGCCAGTTCGCCGGCGAGCGAGACCGCGACCTGATAGAACGCCTCCGGATGCAGCTGCCCGACGGTTTCCGCGAGATGCGAGACCAGCGGCTCGTAGCGGTTGCAGAGCTGCAGCATCATGTAGTCGCCAAGCTCGCCCGCGCCGCGCGCCCCGCCCTCGGACAGTCGTCCGGCCAGCGCCTCGGCGCGGTGATGCAGCAGCCCCTGCAACGTGGAGACGAAGCCCGCCAGCACCGGCGCCGCCTCGGTGACCAGGATCGGCGGGATGTAGTTCTCGTCGAGCATCACGCTCTTGTCGGGCCGCACCTCGGCGATGCGGGCCAGCCCGATCGAGGCATGGCCGGCGCGCGCCGCACCCTCCAGCGCGTAGCGCAACCGCAGCCGGCCCACCTGCAGCGTCGCGCTGCCCTGGTAGCCGGCATTGGTGTCGGCGGCCTCGTGCTCGGCGACGACGTAGCGCGCGACCGTCTCCACCTGTTCGGCCGGCGCCGTCTCCACCCCGCCCGGCTGGCGGGCCGGCAGGATCAGATAGACGGTGCTGTTGCGCGCGGTTTCCGGCAGGTCGATCGGGCGCGGCGGATCGACATCGCCCGGCGCGCTGAACGGCGTGCCGTCCGGCAGGATGCCGGCGGCCGAGCGCACCGCGAACTTGCCGAGCGTCAGCAGGTCGGCGTCGAGTTCCAGCCGCGTCAGCCCCCAGGCGAACGGCCGCAGCCCGGCGGTGCTGGCGCGCACCAGCCGCTCGACGTAGCGCTCCTGCTGCTGCAGGTGCTGGGGCTGGAGAAAAAGCCCCTCGCTCCAGACGACCTTGTTCTCCCAGCTCATCGTCAGGGGCCGGACGCCGGCTTCGCCACGAGCGTGATGCCGGCACGTCCGGCGGTGACGGTGACCTCGGTCGTCTTGTGCGGCACGACCGGCGTCATCGCCCGCCACGTCGCGCCCGCGTAGTCGCGATAGGCCGCGTACACGCCGATCGCCTTGACCGTGTCGAGCGGCGTCAGCGACAGCGTTTTCGTCGCGCCGGGCGCGACGATCAGGTCGTCGCGCTTGACCAGGTCGGCGCCGAGCGTCGCCTGGTCCTGGTTGAACAACTGGAAGAATTCGGCGCCGGAGAAGGCGCTGGTCGAGGCGAGCTGATAGACGCGGATCGCGACCGGCGCCCCCTGCCCGGTCTCGGACGGATTGGCGTCCGGCGTGGCGGTCAGCGTGAGGTTCACGACCGTCGGCGGCGGTGGCGGCGGTGGCGGGGAGCAGCCGGCGAGGGCCGCCGTGAGGACAAGCGCAACCAGGGCGCCGCTGGTTGCGCGCATATGCCGACCCATCCGATCCTCCACCTTGTGCCGCACCGCTATTTGCCCCGGAACGACCGGGCCGTGGAAGCCCTTGTTGTGGTGCGCCTCAGAGCTTGCGCATCTGCGCGTCGTAGGCGCGGGCGAATTCACGGCCGAACACCGACTGGAAATCGTCCTCCGCCTCGCGCACGATCTCGCCGTAGGTGGCGCAGAACAGCTCCCACACCCGCGCCTTGCGCGCCGCCGGCAGCACGCTGCCGAGCAGCCCGGTGCTGGTCAGCCGCTGTTCCAGCGCGCCCGGCTCGAAGCGTTTCAGCAGCGCCATCAACGCCGTCTGCACGCCGGCCATCACCGCCATCTCGTGCGAGGAGATGTCGGCAAACGCCTCGCGCGTGGCGGCGACCGGCGCCTGGTAGCCGGGGCGGCCGGGAACCAGCAGCGCGGCGACGGCGTCGTCGGTGGTGACGGAGAATTTGAGCGCGTTGTTGTCGCGCGCGCGCAGCATGGTCTGTTCCACGCGCAACTCGTTCTTGATGGCGGCGCGCGAGATCAGCACCTGGCGGACGCCTTCGACCATGGTGCGGAACACCTCGCCGGCGGCGCGCATCGCCGCTTCCGGGTCGTCACCGGTCTTCAGCGCCGGCATGCCCGCGCCGTCCAGGAAGGCGGCAAGCAGCCGCGCCGCGTCGGCGCCCGCCGGTACCGGCGCGGTCGGCGCGGCGGCCGGCACCGCGGCGTGGGCCGGTGGTGGGGCCGGCGGCGGGGCCGGCATGTCCTGCCGTGGCGGCGGCGGGCTCGGCGGCACCGGAATCGGCGGCGGCGCCGGTGGCGGCGCGATCGGCATCGGCGAGGCCGCCTCCGGCGACGGCATCGGCGGCGGCGGTGGCATCGGCGGCGCCGGCGGCGGGGCCGCCATCGGCGCGGGCGCCGCATGGCCGGGCGGCGTGTCGCCGAGCAGGTCGTCGAAATCGTCGAAGCTCACGGGCGCGGTCACCCGCGGCGCGATGAAGGCGTGCGACGGCGCGTCCGCGTTGTCGGCCTGCACCGGCTCCGCCGCCCAGGGGTCGGCGGCCGGGTTCGGCTTCAGCAGGTCGTCCTCGAACGCCGACGCGGCCTGCGGA
>JAFECV010000220.1 GCA_018241985.1 Pseudomonadota bacterium
GCAAGACGCGTGAGCAAGTGATCAACGAACTGCGCAGCGAGTCGCCTGCCGAACGCGACGCGCGTCTGCGCCTTTACTCCGCAGGTTGATTCTCCTGCTGCTACGCCGGCATCATCGGGCGGCTATTCAAGGTCAATGTGATGGCGACACCCGATGTCTCTTGAAACAGTGCTGCTTGCGACCATGCCCGGCAAGCGACCTCAAGCGCCATCTGCGCGAGAAACCGCAAAACAAGAGCCGTCCATGCCCGTCAGCTTGCCTGGCGTGGACGGCTCCGCCGATGGCTGCCGGCGCGCACCCAACGGCGCGCTGCGGGGGCTGATGGATCAAAGCAGCCCGGGCATATGATGGTCGAATCGACTGGCCGGCTGGCGTCGCGGCTGGCGGCGGTTCCAAAAGAATCAGGCCCAGACCGCAGCGAACCGTCTCGGTTGGAACAGGATGATGGTCGATTCTTGGGGTGCGCCCAGATTGGGTGCATGTACCCGCGAGAAATCGCCATTGAGATCTGGAGACCGTCACATGACGAACCACGAATTCCTCACCCGCCGCGACTTCATGAACGACGTCGGCATGGGCACTGTGGCACTGCTGGCTGGCTTGCCGCAAGCCCAAGCCGCACCCGGAATGCAAGGCGGAAGCGATACCTTTGAACCGGACGTTGCTCTAGAGCTGATCGCTCGACCGCACAATGTTTCGCTGCGCCCGAGGCGCGCGACATCCGTATGGTCGTACGCAGCGCGCGTGCTGAAAGGGGATCCGGCAAGCGTGCAGGCGCTGCCCGACAGCTATCTTGGCCCGATCCTGCGCCTGCGGCGCGGCCAAAAAGTCCGCATCGATTTCGTCAACCGGCTGGACCAACCGAGCACCGTGCACTGGCACGGCCTGCACGTCCCCGACACCATGGACGGGCATCCGCGCTTTGCGATCGGGCCGGGCGAGCGCTATCGCTACGAGTTCGAAGTGCGCAACCGCGCCGGCACCTACTGGTATCACCCCCATCCCCACGGCCATACGGGCGAGCAAGTGTATTTCGGCCTTGCCGGCCTGCTCCTGGTGAGCGACGACGAGGAGCAGGCGCTGCCGCTGCCACGCGGCCAATACGATCTGCCGATCGTCATTCAGGATCGCAGCTTCGACGACAGCAACCAGTTCCGCTACCTCAGCGGCACCGGGCCGACTGCGCGCGGCGACGCATCCAGCGCGCCGTCTGCACCGGGCAACACGATGGGCGGTCGGGGAATGATGGGTGGCATGATGAGCCGCGGGGCCATGATGTCAGGCGGCATGGGCGGCATGATGACGCGCATGATGGGGTTCCTTGGCGACACCATCCTGGTCAACGGCCGCCCGGACGCATTGATCGAGGTCTCCACGCACCCCTATCGGCTGCGTATCCTGAACGGCTCCAACTCGCGCATCTACAAGTTGGCGTGGCAGAACGGTCGGCCGCTCACCGTGATCGGCACCGATGGCGGGCTGCTGGAGCGGCCGGTGCACAAGGACTACGTGATGCTGGCCCCCGCCGAGCGCGTTGAGCTGTGGACCGACTTCAGCAAGGACGATCCGGGCATGCAGCTCACGATGATGAATCTTGCGTTTGAAGGCGCCATGGGGCGCATGATGGACATGATCGGTGGCGGCTCCATGGGGGGTGCGATGGGCGGCTCGTCGCTGGCCGCTGGTGCACGGTTTCCGATATTCACGGTCAAGGTTGCGCGCAAGGCGAACGGGTCGCTCGAACTGCCCGATCGGCTGTCTGCGATCTCTTGGCCGCGCTTGCAGGATGCGGTCAATCGTGCCAAGCCAAGAACATTCCGCATCACGATGGCGCAGATGCAATGGGGCTTCAACGGCCGCAGCTTCGAGATGACGGCCGTGGCGCCCAATGAAGTCGTGAAGCTGGGAACCACGGAGGTTTGGGAGTTCGCCAACGACAGCGGCATGATGACGATGGCCCATCCGATCCACGTGCACGATCAGCAATTTCAGGTGCTGGAGCGACGTCACGGCGCGGGCAGCAGCGGCGAACGCGATGGCTACGTCGATCAAGGCTGGAAAGACACCGTGCTGGTGATGCCGGGTGATCGCGTGAAGCTTTTGATGCGTTTCGCCGACTATCCGGGGCTCTACCTCTATCACTGCCACATGCTGGAGCATGAGGATCTGGGCCTGATGCGCAATTACCGCATCGAGACTTGAAAGCCGGCGGCAGGTGTGCAAATGTCTTTCGGCCCGGCAAGGTCAGGCTGCGCCGTGCAAAGCGATTGCCTGTGCATTTTGAAACAACTCAAGAAAGGTCGCACACCATGATGAGCGGAATGCAAATTGGTGGAATGCAAATGGGCTCAATGATGCGGATGGGAGGCTGGTTCGGCGCCCACGGGTTGATACTGCTGCTCTGGGCGACGGTCATCATCCTGCCCTTCTGGAAAATCTTTTCCAAAGCAGGCTTTCCCGGCTGGCTCAGTCTGCTGCTGCTCGTGCCCGTGGTCAACCTGATCGTCCTCTACGTCATTGCATTCGCGCGCTGGCCGGCGCGCCGGGGTCCAGACCTTCCGGTTTGAGCCGACCGGTTACTGCGGACGAGGCCATCATGCTGCTCGATCGTGCCGGTGCCGGTGGTGGATGTCGGGGTAATGCGGGTGGCAGTGGGTGATCGGCGCATGTGTGTGCTCATGCGTATGCGGCTCGCGGCCATCGCACGGGAAATCGTGCGTGTGCTGGTGGTGCACGTCGTGCACGTGGCGGTGCGTGTGGGTAATGGCCTCGTGCATGTGCGTGTGCTCGTGGCGCTCGGTCAGGTGCAGTCGTACCCCGGTGGCCATGAGCGCCGCTGCCAGCCAGACAAGACCTACGACACGCGCGAGTTCATCGCCGCCGAGCCTGTCGCCAGCGCCGCGTCACGCTTTATGTGGCATGCAACGACGCGCGCCAAGTCAGCAGTGCGCTGGGTCGGCGCACCATGCCATGCGCCATCGCGGCTTCGCGATACGATGCACAGAAATCCCTGCAGCCCGCTTGGCTAGGACGTTAAACGATTGCGGGCGGCCAACGATAGCGCCACCAGCACACCGATGCCGTCAGGCGCGAGCGCCGCATCTCGGTCGATCAGAAGCTGCCGTACACCTTGGGTGCCGCACCCGGTGCGATCGGGCTGCGCGCCAGGACGTAGATGTCGAGCGGTCTGCTCTTGGGCCCCTCCATCCCCGGCGCGCCCACCGGCATGCCCGGCAGCGCTATGCCCTTGATCGGAGGTTTTTCCCTAAGCAACTGCTGCACGAACCTCGCCGGCACGAGCCCGTCAACGACATAGCCGCCCACGAGCGCCGTGTGGCAGCCTTCGAACCGTTCGGGAATGCCGTACTTCTGCTTGATCGAGTCCATGTCGGTGGTATCGATCTTCTCGACGCTGAAGCCGTTCTGCTCGAGATGTTTCGCGTAGAGGTCGCAGCAGAAGCAGTTCGGGTTCTTGAACAGCTTGACGGGGATGGCCGCGGCCAGCGCCGGGAGCGGCATCGCGAGCAAGCCGAGTGTGGCGGCGGCAAAGTTCCTGCGTTTCATCGTGGTGTCCTTTCGGGGTCGGAGGGGTAGGGCGCACCGCGGCTTTCCTCGCGCTGAAACGCGCGCTGCCGCGGCGTCCACAGCGTCTTGAGGTAGTCGATGACGGCGCGGATCTCTTCGGGCTTCAGGTCCTGCCCGAAGGCAGGCATCGTCAGCCGCTGCGTCTTGTTGAACGGGTCGCGCCAGCCCTGCGCGACGATGCGGTACAGCATCGCGTCGGAATGCTTCCATGTGTGGCCGCTGGCGTCGTGCGGCGGCGCTGGGCGCTCGCCGGCGGCGTTCAAGGCGTTCCAGTCGGGCTGTCCTTCGCCGCGTACTCCGTGACATGCGGCGCACTGCGCCGCGTAGATCTTGCGGCCCGCCTCCACGCGCGCAGTGCCCGCATCCGCGGCGTGCGCTTGCCACGCGAATGCACACGCGGCCAAGACGATGGCACGGTTACGCATCGAGGGCATCCCAGCCGGTTGCCGTGCGTCGGAGCAGGCGCGACCCGACGCCCGCGTACACGGTGCCGTCATTGCCGATCGCCAGCGCTGCGACAGGCGCGCCGGGCGCCGGCAGCTTCGACCAGGTCTGCGCACCGTCGGTGCTTTCGAAGACACCCACTCCGGCCGTCACGACGACACGCGCGGGCTGTCGCGGATCGCAGGCGATCGCGTTGGCGGACGAAGGCAGCTCGCCCGTCGCGCGCCAGCCGCAGAAGCAATCCATCGACAGGCGCACGCCCTGTGGTCCGGTCGCGAACAGCCAGCCCGTTTGCATGCTGCCCGGCATGTCCGAGTGCACAAAGCGGGTGATGCCGCCCCGGGGGCCGGCGTCCATCAGGCGCCAGCTCACCCCCGTGTCGTCGCTGCGGTAGATGCCGCGGTTCGGCGCGTAGGCGTACACGGTCGCGTCCTGCCGCGCATGCGTCGCGACGGCGGTGACGTTGCGCGGCAGGCTGTGCGATACGGTGTGCCAGCCACCTTCATCGACTGCACCGCGCACGATGCCGGCGCCGGCAGCGCAAACGTAGATCGACGGCGACGGACCGGCCGATACGGCGAGC
>JAFECV010000221.1 GCA_018241985.1 Pseudomonadota bacterium
GCCGACAGCGGGTGGATGAACGGGTGCATGTCGCTGGTGTTGAGGTCGTTCTTCTCGTACCAAGTCGCGGTCGGCAGCACGACGTCCGAATACAGGCAGGTGGTGCTCATGCGGAAGTCGAGCGTCACCAGCAGGTCGAGCTTGCCTTCGGGCGCCTGGTCATGCCACGCCACATCGGTCGGCTTCGCGTCATCCGCACCCAGATCCTTGCCCTGCACGCCGTTGCGGGTGCCGAGCAGGTGCTTCAGGAAGTATTCATGCCCCTTGCCGGACGAGCCAAGGATGTTGGAGCGCCAGACGAACATGTTGCGCGGCCAGTTCGCCGGGTGATCCGGGTCGGTGCAGCTCATCTTCAGCGTGCCGTCCTTCAGGCCACGGGCCGCGTAGTCCTTGGCGTCGACGCCGGCGGCCTGCGCGTCCCGAACCACCTGGAACGGATGCGTCTGCAATTGCGGCGCGGACGGCAGCCAGCCCATGCGCTCGGCGCGCACGTTGTAGTCGATCATGCTGCCGCCGTAGGCCTTGGGATCGGCAAGCGGCGACAGGATGTCGTCGATCCCGATCTTCTCGTAGCGCCACTGGTCGGTGTGCGCGTAGAAGAAGCTGGTGCCGTTCATGTGGCGCGGCGGCCGCACCCAATCCAGCGCGAACGCGAGCGCGGTCCAGCCGGTCTGCGGACGGAGCTTTTCCTGGCCGACATAGTGCGACCAGCCGCCGCCGCTCTTGCCGATGCAACCGCACAGCATCAGCATGTTGATGACGCTGCGATAGTTCATGTCGCAGTTGTACCAATGGTTCATGCCGGCGCCGATGATCACCATCGACTTGCCCTGGGTCTTGTCGGCGTTCTCCGCGAACTGGCGCGCGACCGCGATCACCTGGTCGCGCGGCACGCCGGTGATCGGCTCCTGCCAGGCCGGCGTGAACGGCGCGTTGTCGTCGTAGCTCTTCGCCGCGTTCTCGCCGGGCAGGCCGCGCGCAATGCCGTAGTTCGCCGCCACCAGGTCGAACACGGTCGCGACCAGCACCTCGCGTTTCGTGTTGCCTTCACCGAGCGTGAGTTGATGCGCCGGCACCGTGCGCAGCGTGACCTCGTCGCCGGGATTCGCGGTGAAGTGCGGGTTCTCGACGCCGCCGAAGTACGGAAAGCCGACCTGCACGTTCGTGCTGCCGAGCTTTCCGTCTTCCAGGATCGACAGCTTGAGCCGAACCTCGCCGCCGCCCTGCGCTTCCTTCGATTCGAGGTTCCAGCGGCCGAGGTCGGGACGCTCGTCCGGTCCCCAGCGAAAGCCGATCGATCCGTTCGGCACGACGACGCGGCCGGTGTCGTCGAACGCGACCGTCTTCCAGTCCGGGTTGTTGGCCTGGTCGAAGCCGCCCGCGAAGTCGCTGGCGCGCAGGTAGCGGTCCGGCACCATGATCCGCTCGCCGGCCGCGGTGGTGTGCTCCTTCAGCATCACCAGCATCGGCAGGTCCGTGTAGCGGCGCGTGTAGTCGTCGAAGTAGCTGCTCCGCTTGTCGAAGAAGAACTCCTTCAGGATCACGTGGCCCATCGCCATCGCCACCGCGGCATCGGTGCCCTGCTTCGGGTGCAGCCACAGGTCCGCGAGCTTCGCGACTTCAGAATAGTCCGGCGTGATCGAGACGATCTTCGTGCCCTTGTAGCGGGTCTCGGTGAAGAAGTGCGCGTCCGGCGTGCGGGTCTGCGGGACGTTCGAACCCCAGGCGATGATGAAGGTCGAGTTGAACCAGTCGGCCGACTCGGGCACGTCGGTCTGCTCGCCCCAGGTCTGCGGGCTGCTCGGCGGCAGGTCGCAATACCAGTCGTAGAAGCTCAGGATCGCGCCGCCGATCAGCGACAGGTAGCGGCTGCCGGCGGCGAAGCTGATCATCGACATCGCCGGAATCGGCGAGAAGCCGACCACGCGGTCCGGTCCGTATTTCTTGATCGTGTAGACGTTGGCGGCGGCGACGATCTCGTTCGCCTCGTCCCAGCTCGAGCGCACGAAGCCGCCGAGCCCGCGCCGGCTCTGGTAGTCGCGGCGCTTCTCGTCGGACTCGACGATGCTGGCCCAGGCCTCGACCGGATCGCGCGTGAGGCGCGCCTCGCGCCAGGCCTTGACCAGCCTGCCGCGCACCATCGGGTACTTGAGCCGGTTCGCGCTGTACAGGTACCAGCTGTAGCTGGCGCCGCGCGAGCAGCCGCGCGGCTCGTGGTTCGGCATGTCCCAGCGCGTGCGCGGGTAGTCGGTCTGCTGCGTTTCCCAGGTGACGATGCCGCCCTTCACGTAGACCTTCCACGAGCACGAGCCGGTGCAGTTGACCCCGTGCGTGGAGCGCACGATCTTGTCGTGCGCCCAGCGGTTGCGGTAGGCGTCCTCCCAGGTCCGGTCTTCGCCGGTCACGACCCCGTGGCCGTCGGCGAACATTTCCCGAGGATTGGAAAAGTAGTTCAGTCGGTCAAGAAAGTGGCTCATCTCGTTTCCTAGAATTGCGGGGCATCTTACGCCGTCAGCACGGCCGCTCCGCGCCCTTGCGCGCGTAGTACCACCAGGTCAGCACGATGCAGATCACGTAGAACACGATGAAGCCCGCGAGCGCCGCATGCGGGCTTCCGGTGACCCTGAGCGAAGTCCCGTAGCTCATCGGGATGAAGAAGCCGCCGTAGGCGCCGATCGCGGCGGTGAAGCCGAGCACCGCCGCGCCGAGCTTCGTGCCTTCCTTCGCGGCTTCGGCCTCGGCGTCCGAGCCCTTGCCCCGCGCTGCTTCCATGGCTTCGTTCATGAAGATCACCGGGATCATCTGGAACGTCGATCCGTTGCCGATGCCCGAGGTCAGGAACAGCAGCATGAAGCTCAGGAAGAACCCGGTCAGGTTGCCGGGCATGCCGGTGCGCGGCAGAAAGTACAGCACGCCGCAGACGCCGACGATCATCACGACGAAATTCCACAGGCTGACGCGCGCGCCGCCCAGCTTGTCAGCGAGCCAGCCGCCGAACGGGCGCGCCAGCGCCCCGGCGAACGGCCCCATCCAGGCGAACGCGAGCGGGTTCACGGTCGGGAACTGGCTCTTGATCAGCAGCGGGAAGCCGGCGGAAAAGCCGATGAACGACCCGAAGGTGCCGAGGTAGAGCCAGCACATCAGCCAGTTGTGCTTGCGCTTGAAGATCACCGCCTGTTCCGAGAACGACGCGGTCGCGTCGGCGATGTCGTGCATCATCAGGAACGCCAGCAGCGCCGAGACCACGATCGGGATCACCCACATGAAGGCGGCGTTCTGCAGCCAGATTTCCTTCATGATGCCGTCGGGCATCTTCACGGTGTGGAAGTCGCCGCCGAACCAGCCGAAGATGCCGACCGAGATCACCAGCGGCACCATGAACTGCACGGCCGAGACGCCCAGGTTGCCGAGCCCGGCGTTCAGGCCGAGCGCCGAACCCTTGCGCTCCTTCGGGAAGAAGAAGCTGATGTTGGCCATGCTCGAGCTGAAATTGCCGCCGCCGAAGCCGCACAGCGCGGCCAGCACCAGCATCACCCAGTACGGCGTGTCGAGGTTCTGCAGCGCGATGCCGATGCCGATCGCCGGGATCAGCAGCGACAGCGTGGACAGCACCGTCCAGCGCCGCCCGCCGACGATGGGCACGATGAACGAGTAGAAGATGCGCAGCGTCGCGCCGGCCAGCGCCGGCACCGCGGTCAGCCAGAACAGCTGGTCGGTGCTGTACGGGAATCCGACCGCTTTCATCTGCACCACGACCGGGCTCCACACCATCCAGATCGCGAATGCGAGAAACAGCGCGGGGATCGAGATCCACAGATTCTGGTTGGCGATCAGGCTGCCTTGCCGGGCCCAGAATTCCTTGTCCTCCGGCGTCCAGAGCGTGAGCAGCCTGCCGCGTCCAGGTGCGGGCGATGTTGATGCGACCATGGTGTTCTCCCGTCGTTGGGGTGAGGTTCGAGTGAAGTGTTTGCCGTCAGCGCGGGGCGACTTGTGCTGGGGCGACATCGCCGACCACCGGCGCGCGCCGCACGTCGGTGAAGTACATCCAGATCAGCGAGACCCAGACCACGCCATAGAGCAACATGAAGGCGCTGGAGCGGATGCCGGTGAGGTCGACCAGCATGCCGAACAGGATCGGCAGCACGAAGCCGCCCAGGCCGCCGGCCAGGCCGACCACGCCCGAGATGACGCCGATGTTCGCGCCATATTCGTCGGAGATGTACTTGAACACCGACGCCTTGCCGAACGCCCAGGCCACGCCGAGCACGAACAGCAGCGCGGTGAACATCCAGACGTTCAGGCCGAGGTGGAATGTCTTCTGGCCGGTCGCGGTCAGGATCGCGAAGTCCGTTTGCGGATAGCTGAGCAGGAACAGGCAGATCCAGCTCACCCACAGCACCCACCAGGTCACCGCGTGCGCGCCGAAGCGATCCGACAGCCAGCCGCCGACCGCGCGCAGCACGCCGCCGGGCAGCGAGAAGCCGGCCGCGAGCAGCGCCGCCGAGCGGATCTCGAGGCCGTATTCGCCGACGTAGTACTGCACCATCCACAGGCTCAGGCCGACATAGCCGCCGAACACGATCGAGTAGAACT
>JAFECV010000222.1 GCA_018241985.1 Pseudomonadota bacterium
GGTCGAGCAGAAGGAGACGCTCGCGATCCAGTACACGATCGAGATGCGCAACCTGCTCAGCAGCATGCCGGTGCGCGACGAAATCCGCGAGTTCCTGTTCAAGGTCTGGGCCGAGGTGCTGGCGCTGGCGGCGGTCAAGAGCGGCCCGCAGCACCAGGAGACGCTGGCGCTCAAGCGCTCGGCCGCCGACCTGGTCTGGGCCGCCAGCGCCAAGCCGAACCGCAGCGACCGGGCCCGCGTGATCCAGGACCTGCCGCGGCTGCTCGCGCAGCTGCGCCAGGGCATGGCGCTGCTGAACCTGAAGAAAGGGGTGCAGGAGGCGCACCTGAAGATCATCGGCGACACGCTCACCGACGCGTTCCTGTCCAAGACCTCGGCGATCCCGCAGCGGCAGGTCGACGAGCTGGCCGAGCGGCTCGCGAACCTGGAGGACTTCGTCACCGACGACGGCACCGGCGAGCTGCCGTTCGACGCCGAGAGCCTGGAGATGCTGTTCGGCATGGACGCGGCGGCGATCATCGTCGTGTCCGACGGCGGCTCGCGCCCGAACGACGCGGTGCTGGCCTGGGCGCGCGAACTCGAGCTCGGCGCCTGGTTCACGCTGGACCACAACGGCGCGGTCACGCAGACCCAGTACGTCTGGCGCAGCGATCGCCGCCAGTTGCACCTGTTCACCTCGAGCGCGGGTACCTGCTACCTGCTGCAGCTGCGGCGCCTTGCCGCCTACCTGCAGGCCGGCCTGCTGGTGCCGGCCGAGGAAGAAACGCTGACCGTGCGCGCGACCCGCGCCGCGCTCGCCAAGCTCGAAGCGAACCCCGAGCGGCTGCTGCATTAGCGGCGGCGCTCAGGCGCGGCCGATGCGCTGGAACAGACCGCCGGGCAGCCGCCCCACCACACCCGCGAGTTCCAGCTCCAGCAGCGCCGCCTGCAAGGCCGGGGTGGCGAGGCCGGTGCGCGCCTGCAGCGCATCGAGGCCGACCGGTTCGTGGCCCAAGGCAGCGAGCAGTTCCTGCTGCGCCGCGGTCAGGTTCTCGGGCGGCGCGCCGTCATGAGCTTCGGCGCGGGGCGTGGCAGCGCCACCGAAGCGCAATTCTTCGAGCACGTCCTGCGCGGTCTCGACCAGCTTCGCGCCCTGGCGGATCAGCGCGTGGCAGCCGCGCGACTGGGTCGAATCGATCGAGCCGGGGATCGCGAACACCTCCTTGCCCTGCTCGGCCGCGAGCCGCGCGGTGATCAGCGAGCCCGACTGCAGCGCCGCCTCGACCACCAGCGTGCCCTGCGCCAGCGCGGCAATGAGCCGGTTGCGGCGCGGAAAGTTGGCCGCCAGCGGCGGCGTGCCGAGCGGGAACTCGCTCAGCAGCAGGCCGTGCTGCGCGATCCGGTGCGCGAGCTGCAGGTTCTTCTTCGGATAGACGCGATCCAGCCCGGTGCCGACCACCGCGATCGTCGCCAGCCGCGCATCGCCCGGCGCGGCGCCTTCGAGTGCACCCAGATGCGCCTCGGCGTCGATGCCCAGCGCGAGCCCGGAGACGATGGTGAGCCCGGCCTCGGCGAGCGCGCGCGCGAACGCGCGGGCATGGCGCGCTCCCTGCGGCGTCGGATTGCGGCTGCCGACGATCGCGAGGCTGCGGCGCTCGTCGATTGCTATTGAATTGGTAGCTGAAAGCGAAGGATCCGACTGGGCTTCAGGCATTTTTCCTTCGGATTTTGCGGCGCCGAGCAGGTACAGCAGCAGCGGCGGGTCCTCGATCTGCAGCAGCGCCTTCGGATAGTCGGCGTCGGCCAGCGTCAGCACGCGGCGCAGCGTGCCGGGCGCGGCCTCGTGCAGCCAGCGCCAGCAGGCGTCCAATTGCTCGGCAAAGCCGGGCGGCTCGGCCCGCAGCGCCTCGGCCTGCGCGTTGCCGACCACCTGGCGCAGCGCGGCGGCGCCTTGCGCGAACAGCGTCTCAGGCAGGCCGAACGCGGCCAGCAGCCGGCGCGCGGCGGCCGGGCCGACGCCGGGCGTGAGCGCGAGGCGCAGCCAGCCGGAGAGTTCTTCGCGCTGCACGGCGATCAAGCGCCCGCGGCCATCCGGCCCGGGGCCCGCGTTAGCGCGGATTGACGAAACGGTCGCCGACCTTCACGCCGTCGGTGATCTCGAGGATCAGCGCGTACGACAGCTTCGCGAATGGCCGGAACACCATCATCAGCCCGATCCGCTCGTCGGGCAGCTTGATCTCGGCGTGCTTCGGGTCGGTCTGGTCGACCATGCGCGGGCCGTCCTTCAGGATCGCGAACACGGTGCCGCTGTCGACGCCGTCGTCGGTGCCGCGGTTGATCACGACGACCTGGTTCTGCGCCGCATTGGCGACCGCGCTGCCGTAGACCGAGACGATGCGGCCGGTCATCGGGCCCTGCGGCGCATGCGGCGTGTAGCTCTGGAACTCGCGCGGCGGCTCGGGCAGCAGCCGGTCGCCGGTGCGCATCTCTTCCTTCGCCTGGACGATGTCGATCGTCGCCGGGACGATGTCGGTCTCGCTCTTGTGGTCGGGATCGGCCTCGCTGCCCTGGCTGCGCGCGAGCTGCGCGCGGCCCAGGTACTGCGCCTCGTAGCCGAGCACCTTGCCGGTGTCCGGGTCGCGCAGCGGCGTCGCGTTGCGGAACACGCGGAACTCGGTCGGCTGGCCGGGGGCGAGCATCAGCGGCTCGGTCGCGTCGCCGCGCGCATAGGCGCGGTCGCCCTTGGCCAGCATCACACGGTTTTCCTGCGTCGCGACGATGCGCGGCGCGTGCGCGAGTCCGTTTTCGTCGACGATCAGCGGCTCCGCGAGGAACGGCTCGATCAGCTCCGGCCGCAGCGTCGGCAGCGCGTTCGGCGCCAGCGCCTGCGAGCGCACGTGCGGCTCGAGCCGCACCGTCGGCATCGATCCGCCGGGGCCTTGCGCCTCGCCGACGCGCAGCCGCGCGCGGCCGTTCGATTTGTCCAGGTACAGCGTCTGGCCCGGGTAGATCAGGTTCGGGTTGCGGATCTGCGCGAGGTTCATGCCCCACAGCTCGGGCCAGCGCCAGGGGTGCTTCAGGTACAGGCCGGAGATGCCCCACAGCGTGTCGCCGCGTCGCACGGTGTAGTGGTCGGGCGCGTTCGGCGTGAGCTCCGAGAGCGGCACGCCGGCCTGGGACACCTGCTGCGCGGTCGCGCGCTGCGACGGGGTCACCGGGTATTTCTGCACCGCGGACTGCGCCGACGCCGGCGGCGCGAACAGCGCGGTGGCGACGGTTGCCGCGCAGGCGGCCATCCGGAGCACGGCACGGTTCGGGTTCTCTCCCTCGGACGAACGGGTCATGTTCTTTTGCATCGCGAATGCCACGGGGGCGGGATTCCGGGCGGTCTGGGCCCGGGCCAGCGCCCGCTTTGGGGGTCAGGCGAATCGCGTCGATTCTGCGCGCAAGCCCTTGAATGGGCAACGCTTATTGGCTCTGGCACCGGCTGGCCGCGGCAAAAGTAGCGAAAATAGCGACATTCGTCACACTCCTTCCATGGCAGCCCTTCCCATCCTCCGCTATCCCGACCCGCGCCTGTACAAAGTGGCGAAACCGGTGCAGGCGGTCGACGCGCGCATCCGCGCGCTGATAGCCGACATGCTGGAGACCATGTACGAGGCCGAGGGCATCGGTCTGGCCGCGACCCAGGTCGATGTGCACGAGCGGCTGATCGTGATCGACGTGTCGGAGCTGCGCAACGAGCCGCTGGTGCTGATCAACCCCGAGATCGTCTGGGCCAGCGAGGAGCGCAAGGTCGGCGACGAAGGCTGCCTGTCGGTGCCCGGCGTCTACGACGGGGTCGAGCGCGCCGCCGCGGTGCGGGTGCGCGCGCTGGATGCCCAGGGCGAATCGCGCGTGATCGACGCCGAGGGCCTGCTCGCGGTCTGCGTCCAGCACGAGATGGATCACCTGCTGGGCAAGGTGTTCGTCGACTACCTGTCGCCGCTGAAGCGCAGCCGCATCCGCACCAAGATGATCAAGGCGCAGCGCGAAGCGGAAAAAGCCTGACGCCCCGCGGCCGGCGCGCCGCTCCTTTTCCCGTCCACGATGCGCATCCTCTTCGCCGGCACCCCCGAGTTCGCGCGCGTGGCGCTGGGCGGCCTGCTGGCCGCCGGTCACGAGGTCGCGCTGGTGCTGACCCAGCCGGACCGCCCGTCCGGCCGCGGCCTGCAGACGCTACCTTCGCCGGTCAAGCGGTTGGCGCTGGAACATCGGCTGCCCGTGCTCCAGCCGCGCAGCCTGCGGCTGGACGGCAAGTACCCCGAGGACGCAGCGGCGGCGCGCGCGGCGATCTCGGCCGCGGTCACGCAAGGCGCACAGGCGATGGTCGTCGCTGCCTACGGGCTGATCCTGCCGCAGTGGGTGCTGGATGCCATGAGCGGCGCCACGGACGGCGGCATCGCGGACCCGCAGCCTGCCGGCGCGCACGGTGCGAAACAGGATGGTGCCGGACGGGACGTTGCGGCCCACGCGCCGGCGCGGCGCCGGTTCGGCTGCCTGAATATCCATGCGTCGCTGCTGCCGCGCTGGCGCGGCGCGGCGCCGATCCAGCGCGCGATCGAAGCG
>JAFECV010000223.1 GCA_018241985.1 Pseudomonadota bacterium
GTTCTTCGTCGCCGAGGCCGACCTGATGCGCCATCGCTGGTACTGGGCCGACCAGCGCGTCGCCCACGTCGAGCGGCACATGCGGCTCGCGTACCAGCCGCTGACGCGGCGCTGGCGCCTGAACGTGTCGCCGCAGCCGATCTCGGACGTGGGCCTGGGCGTGACGCTGAACCAGAACTTCGACAACCTCGCCGATGCGCTGGCCGCGATCCAGCGCTTCTCGCACTGGAAGATCGCCGATGCGTCGGCGATCGAGCCGGGGGAGCGCTACAACGTCGACTTCCGGTTCCAGCTCGACGTGTCGCAACTGCCGCGGCCGTTCCAGATCGGCGCGGTCGGCGAAGCGGACTGGAACATCTCGGCGAGCCGCAACCAGCGCCTCGTGCTGGAGAGCCTGAAGTGAACCACCCCCAGGCTGCGCGCACTGCGTGTCGCTTCGCCAACCCCCTCGCCGGGGGCGCACCCAGCGGTCCGGCAAAGCCGGATCTGCGGGTGCCCGCGAACGGCCTGCTCCGCGGCCACTCGACCCCGTTTCATGCGCCGCGGGTGGCGCGTGGCACGGTGGAGCAACTGAAGTGAATTGGCGCCGGGGCCGGCCCGGCAGCCGGGCCGAGCGGCTGCAGCAGCGCCGGGCGCGCGCGTTCCGCTGGGCGATCGGCGTCGGCGCCGCCGCGATGGTCGCGATCGGCCTGGTGCTGATGTTCCTGCTCGCGCAGGCGACCAACAACCGCGAGCTGTACGAGCGCAACTACGGCCGCCTGTTCGTCGTGAACGTGGTGGTCGCGACGCTGCTGCTCGTGGTGATCGGCTGGATGGCGGTGCGGCTCGCCGTGCGGCTGCGCCGCGGCAAGTTCGGCAGCCGGCTGCTGGTCAAGCTCGCGGCGATCTTCGCGCTGGTCGGCTTCGTGCCGGGGCTGCTGATCTACGTGGTGTCGTACCAGTTCGTGTCGCGCTCGATCGAGAGCTGGTTCGACGTCAAGGTCGAGAGCGCGCTCGACGCCGGCGTCGGCCTCGGGCGCGCGACGCTCGACGCGCTCAGCACCGACCTCGCCAGCAAGACGCGCGCCGCGACCAGCCAGCTGGCCGACGTGCCGAACGTCACCGCCGGCCTCACGCTGGAGCGCATCCGCGACCAGCTCGCGGCGACCGACGTGGTGCTGTGGAGCGCGAACGGGCGTTTGATCGCGGGCGTCGGCCAGTCGCGCTTCGACCTCAGTCCGGACCGCCCGAGCATCCAGCAGCTGCGCAGCGCCCGCACGCTGGGCGCGGTGTCGCAGATCGAGGGCCTGGACGACATCGGCACCGGTGCGGTCGTCAACGCCAGGATCAAGGTGCTCGCGGTCGTCAACTCGAGCAACGTCGGCCTGCTCGCCGAGCCGCGCATCCTGCAGGTCACGCAGACGCTGCCGCCGGCGCTGGTCGCGAACGCGATCGCGGTGCAGCAGGCGAACCGCGAATACCAGGAACGCGCGCTCGCGCGCGACGGACTGCGCCGCATGTACATCGGCACGCTGACGCTGAGCCTGTTCCTCGCGGTGTTCGGCGCGGTGCTGCTCGCGGTGCTGCTCGGCAACCAGCTCGCGCGCCCGTTGCTGGTGCTGGCCGAAGGCGTGCGCGAGGTCGCCGCCGGGGATCTCAGCCCGAAGGCCGCGCTGCAGGGCCGCGACGAACTCGGCGGCCTGACGCGATCGTTCGCCGACATGACGCAGCAGCTCGCCGATGCGCGCGCGGCCGTGCACCGCAGCATGGACCAGGTCGACGCATCGCGCGCGCACCTGCAGACCATCCTGGACAACCTGACCACCGGCGTGATCGTGCTCGACGCGAACGGCGTGATCGAATCGACGAACCCCGGGGCGACACGCATCCTGCGCGCGCCGCTGGCGGCGCACGAGGGCCGGCCGCTGGCCGGGGTGCCGGGGCTCGAAGCATTCGCGCACAGCGTGCAGGCGCAGTTCGATGCGTTCGCGCGCGGGCGTCAGGAGCACGGCGTCGACCACTGGCAGCATTCGTTCGAGCTCGACACCGCGCAACCGGGCACGCCGCACAATACTATCGTTTTAATAGCGCGCGGCGCAGAATTACCGCCGGCTTCCAGGCTTTTGGTGTTCGACGACATCACCGAGATCGTGTCCGCGCAGCGGGTGCAGGCCTGGGGCGAGGTCGCGCGCCGGCTCGCGCACGAGATCAAGAACCCGCTCACGCCGATCCAGCTCTCGGCCGAGCGGCTCGCGGTCAAGCTCGACGGCAAGCTCGGTCCCACGGAGCAGGCGCTGCTGACGCGCTCGGTGAAGACCATCGTCGACCAGGTCGATGCGATGAAGCGGCTGGTGAACGAGTTCCGCGACTACGCGCGGCTGCCGGCGGCCGAGCTGCGGCCGCTGGACCTGAACGCGCTGATCGACGACGTGGTGCATCTGTACCAGAGCGAGCATCTGCCGACCCCGGTGCGCACCGAGCTCGATGCGCGCTGCCCGCCGATCCGCGGCGACGCGCAGCAGATCCGGCAGGTGGTGCACAACCTGCTGCTGAACGCGCAGGACGCGACCCAGTCGCGCGCCGCGGAACGCCCGGAGCCGGCGCCGCTGGTGGTGGTCCGCACCCAATGGATCGGATCGGCGCGGCAGGTGCGCATGACGGTGCAGGACAACGGCGCCGGATTCCCCGAGCACATCCTCAATCGCGCGTTCGAACCCTACGTGACCACCAAGGCCAAGGGCACCGGGCTCGGGCTCGCGATGGTCAAGAAGATCGTCGACGAGCATGGCGCGCGCATCGAGATCTCGAATCGCCATGACGGCGGCGTCATCCAGGGCGCGCAAGTATCGTTATCATTCGCCTTGGACGACAACCGGGCGCTGGTGTGACGAGCGCCGCGGCGCCGACGAGTGCAAGGGACCGAAGCGCAATCATGGCAAACATCCTGGTGGTGGATGACGAACTGGGCATTCGTGATCTGCTCTCCGAAATCCTGAACGACGAAGGCCACAGTGTCGAGCTCGCGGAGAACGCCGCGCAGGCTCGGGCTGCGCGCAACCGCGCGCGCCCGGACCTGGTGCTGCTCGACATCTGGATGCCGGACACCGACGGCGTCACGCTGCTCAAGGAATGGTCGATCGGCGGCCAGCTGACGATGCCGGTCATCATGATGAGCGGCCACGCGACGATCGACACCGCGGTCGAGGCCACCAAGATCGGCGCGCAGGCGTTCCTCGAGAAGCCGATCACGCTGCAGAAGCTCCTGAAGGCGGTGGAGACCGCGCTCGCGCGCGACAATCCGCGCAAGCCGGCCGGCGCGGTGCTGCCGGCGAGCGCCGAACTGACGGTCGAGGCCGTGATGGCAGGCGCCAACGCGCAGTCGCCGTCCGGCGACGCCGGCCCGCAGGCGAGCAAGAGCTTCGAGCTCGACAAGCCGCTGCGCGACGCGCGCGACGAATTCGAGAAGTCGTACTTCGAATTCCACCTGGCAAAAGAGGGCGGTTCGATGACCCGCGTCGCCGAGAAGACCGGCCTCGAACGCACCCACCTGTACCGCAAGCTCAAGCAGCTCGGTGTCGACCTGTCGCGCGGCAAACGCAGCGCCGCCTGACGCCGCCGCCATCGCCTTGTGTAGCTCCTCGCGGCTGCTATACTTCGCGGCCTGCGGCCCGGTAGCTCAGTTGGTAGAGCAGAGGACTGAAAATCCTTGTGTCGGTGGTTCGATTCCGCCCCAGGCCACCAGATTCCTTCCTTGAGCAATCAAGAAGCCATGCGGCCTCCTCGTGAGGCCGCTGTCGCCTGCGCTTCTGGCGAGCAGCGCAGTTCCATCACGGGTCGGACGCCCCCGGCCTGCTCGAGGCAGCAGAGGGCCTCGCTTCTCTACAAGTCTTCGACTGGAGCACCCGACATGGGGCCGAGCGGCTGCGTGGCCGTTCCATCTGCGTCGTTTTCCGTGCGCCCGGTTGTCGCCTCGGCACTCTGCCGGCGCGGGTTCAGGCGGAAATCGAACACGTCGTAGCGCTGGTAGCTTCCGACGACGTCATGCGCCATTTTGGGCACGGTGATCTTCGCGACGTCCACATCCATGTACAGGATGCCTTCCTCGCCCTGGATCGAATCGCCGAGACGCTCGGCGGACGGCCCGAGGGCCACGGAGACGGCGGGCGGCGCCTCGCGCAGCACGGTCTCGATCACCGGGTCGCCGGCCGCCGCGCCGGTGATCGCAGCTTCGTCGAGGTAGGCCGCCACGGTCAGGCAGAACGCCTTGGCCTCGAACGCGTGCGCGCCCGCCCGCGTCTCGATCCAGCGGCGGTACTCCTGCGCGTCGCCGCCGCGCACGAAGGGCCAGGCCGGCGGATAGGTCGCGACATGCAGCTGCTCGCCCTGCGCCATCAACGCGTAGCGCGCGAGCGGATTGGTGTTCTCGCCGCAGATGAGCACGCCCAGCTTGCCCACGTCCGTGTCGAGCACGCGCAGGCCCGCACCGTCGCCGTGCCCCCATACCAGCCGCTCGGCCCAGGTCGCGACGAGCTTGCGGTGGTGGTTCACCAGTCTGCCGTCGGGGTCGAACACCAGGTTGGTGTTGTAGAGCGTCCCCA
>JAFECV010000224.1 GCA_018241985.1 Pseudomonadota bacterium
CACCACCGACGTGACCACGCCCCCGATGCAAGCCATGAAGAAGCCGCCGATCGCGATCAGATCGAACTGCGCCTGCGGGCTGAGCGCCAGCCCCAAGCGTGAGGCACCGAAGGCGAAACCCAATACCACCGCGGAAACCGTGCACAGCAGCGCCATCAACTGCAGCTTGACGCGCGGCCGCGAGCGGGCGGCCATGCGGTCGGCGACGGCGCCCCAGACCACGGCGCCAGCGGCGCCGCACAGCACCACCAACGCGGCGCGGATGGCGGCCTGATCGACTGCCAACCCATGAAAGCGGTGCAGATAGCTGGGCAGCCAGGCCCATACCGAGGCGACCAGGATCACCTGCGCGGGCGCCGCCACGCACAGCCACCACAGCGTGCGCGATGCCAGCAGTTGCCGGACGATGAAACGCCCGGAACCCTGGCTGGTCTTGCCGCGCGCGGGCGCGAGCGCCACGGTGCGGAAGTCGCGCACCTTCAGGTACAGCAGCGCCAGCAGCAGCCCCGGAATGCCGACCACGCCGAACGCCGCGCGCCAGCCCCAGTGCACCGCGATGACGCCGCCCAGCATCACGCCCAGCACGGAGCCGACCGAGGCGCAGGCCAGGAAACTGGCGAGCAGGGTGCCATGCAGGCGGGACGGGAAGTGGCTGGCGATCAGCACCGGGCCCACCGATCCGTAGCCTGCTTCACCCAGGCCGACCATGGCGCGCGCGGCCATCAACTGGCCGTAGCTGCCGGTGAACATGCAGGAGATCGATGCCAGGCTCCAGGCCGCCGCCATGACGAAGATGCTCTTGACGCGGCTGAACCGGTCGGCGATCAAGGCGATCGGAATGCCGGCCAGCGCGACAGTCACCGATACGATCGAGACCAGTCCACCCAGCTCCTTGTCCGACAGGTGCCACTCCTGCTTGAGATGGGGAAACAGCGACACGATCACCTGGCGGTCGATGTAGTCGAACAGCATCAGAGACGCCGTCATGACAAAGGCGAACCATGCCGCGCCTGGCCCGAACAGGTAGCCTCCGGCGCCGCCGGCCTGCCGAGGACCGGCCGCATGCAAACTCATCGACATCGTGTCTTCCTATCAAGGCACCAGCACGGAGGCGCCGGTGGTCTTGCGGCCCTCGAGCGCGCGGTGCGCGTCGGCCGCGTCGGCCAGCGCAAAGGTCTGCTGCGGCTCGCTGACGATGCGCCCGGCCAGCACGTGGTCGAACAGCTCCTTGGCCATGTCCAGCATGTGCGCGCGCGGAAAGATGTAGTGGATCATCGCCGGACGCGTCATCCAGATCGAGCCCTTCGCCGCCAACAGCTGAGAGTCGATGACCACCGAGCCCGACGAGGTGCCGTTGCTGACCAGCGAACCGCGCGGTTGCAGGCAATCGAGCGAGTCCATCAGCGTGTCCTTGCCGACCGAGTCGAAGACCACCGGCACGCCCTTGCCGCCCGTGATTTCCTTGACGCGCAGGGCGATGTTCTCGCGCGAGGTCACGATGGTGTGCGCACAGCCGTTGGCCTTGGCCATCGCGGCCTTCTCATCGGTGCTGACGGTGCCGATCATGGTGACGCCGATTGCCCTCGCCCATTGGCAGGCGATCAGGCCGACGCCGCCGGCGGCCGCGTGGTAAAGGATGGTCTCGCCGCCCTTGAGCGGATAGACCTGGCGGAACAGGTACTGCGCCGTCATGCCCTTCATCATCAGCGTGGCGGCGGTGCGGTCGGAGACGCCGTCGGGCAACGGGATCAGCACCTCGGCCGGCATCACCCGCGCCTGGGAATACGCGCCCTGCGGGCCGATCAGGTAGCCGACGCGGTCGCCCACCTTGATGTCGGTCACGCCCGGCCCCACCGCTTCCACCACGCCGACCGCGTCGGAGCCGAGCCCGTTCGGCAGCGCCAGCGGATAGCGGCCGGTGCGGAAGTAGATGTCGATGAAGTTGACCGCGATGTAGCTGTGGCGCACGCGCGCCTGGCCCGGGCCGGGCTCGCCGACCTCGACGGTCTCGAGCTTCAAGACCTCCGGACCGCCGGTTTCGTAGAAGCGGATGGCTTTTGTCATTTGGTTTTTCACCTTGGGTAGTGGTTGCTGTGCGGTCAGACCGGACGGTCGCCGATGATTCCGGCGCGTTCGAGCTTGCGCACCGCCGGAAAGAAGTCGTTGCACGCGTAGTGCTGCGTGCAGCGGTTGTCCCAGATCGCGACGCTCATCGTGCGCCAGCGAAAGCGCACCTGGTATTCGGGAATCGCCGCCTGGCTGATCAGGTAATGCAGCAGCTGCGCGCCGCCAGGGGCATAGTCCTGGCCGACCCGCACGTGCGCGGCGGTGTGGAAGTTGGTGAAATGGGTCGCGAACGAGTTGACGAACAGCACCTTCTCGCCGGTCTCCGGATGCGTGCGCACCACCGGATGCTCGGCGTCGGGGTACTGGGCCTTCAGAGCATGGCGCTTCTCGATCGGCATCGCCGCGCCGAAACTGGCCTCGATGCTGTGCCGCGCGTACAGCCCGGCGATCTGGACCTTCACGTGCTCGGGCAGCTTCTCGTAGGCCTCGACCATGTTCGCCCAGATCATGTCGCCGCCGACCGGCGGGCATTCGACGCAGCGCAGCACCGCGCCCATCTGCGGGCACTCGCGCCAGGTGGCATCGCAGTGCCACGCGTTCTCGTATTGCAGGTGCCGGGTGTCGGCTCCCTTGTAGATGCGCACCAGCCCGGGATTTTCCGGGTCGCTGCCGGCCACCGGATGGTCCTCGAGCGGGCCGAAGCGCCGCGCGAAGGCGACATGCTCGGCGCGCGAGAAATGCTGATCGCGCAGGAACAGCACCTTGTACTTGAGCAGCAGCGCGTGGATCTCGGCGAACAGCGCGTCGTCGCGCGAGGCGTCGCCCAGGTCGACGCCGGACAACTCGGCGCCGAGGCTGCAGGTCAGCGGTTCGACCTTGATCGAGTCATGGCGCACGCTGGCGCGGACGATGGCAGGAGTGGACATCGCATGTCTCCTTGATTCTTGCGGACCGCAGTCATGCCGTCACGGACGTGACGGAAAGCTGCGCGATGAATTCGTCGGCGCGCGGCCACTCGCCGTAGCCCGAGGCCGGGTTCAGGTGGCCGACCTCGCCGAGGTCGACCAGATCGCTCCCCCATTCGCGCGCCAGTTCGGCGACGCGGCCGAAGCGGCCGAGCGGGTCGTTGCGGCTCGCGGCGACGAGACTGCGGAACGGCAGCCTCGTGCGCGGCACCGGCAGCCAGCCGCCGGCCTGCAGCTGCGCGATCGTCGGGTAGCCTTCGGGCATCGCCTGCTCGAAGTCCGGCGGTGTGGCCAACAGTGCGCCCAGTACCGGCCGCCGCGTGCGCTGCGCCCAATGCACCAGCATCACGCAACCGCCGCTGTGGGCGACGATCACGATCGGCCCCTGGACGCCTTGGGCCGTGCGCTCGATTGCTTCCACCTTGGTCGCACAGTCGAGGTCCTCGCGGCCCATCGGCGGTACGCTGACGACCGCCCGGCCCTCGGCTTGCAGCCGCGCTTCGAGCAGCGTCTGCCAGTGCTGCGGGGCAGCGTCGCGCAGCCCCGGAACGATCAGGACAGTGGGCGGTGCATCAACCTGCGGTGTGGGCGACATGACAGTCCCGTTCAGGCGAGCTTGCGCAGATAACCCTGCTGGGCGCCGTTGCGGTTCGGCGCGAAGCCGTTGGCCAGCAGCGCTTCCTCCGCGGTGTCGTAGAACACCCCGATCCTGCAGATCTCACGCGCCTGTTTGGCCGTCGCGATCGGTCGGTCCAGTTCGCGCGAGATGCGCACCAGCTGCTCGATCTGCGCCACGGTGCCCATCTTCTTCGTGCGCGTCTGGTTCCAGAGGTTGTCCTCGGTGCCGGTCCGCACGTGCAGGCCCATCGCAATGCCGATCGTGTTCACCGGCAGCACGTTCAGCACCGAGCTTTCCACCGTCAGCACCGCGCCGTCGGGCACGCCGCGCACGAAGTTGGCCAAGGTGTAGAGGTTGGGCGAATCCATGCCGCCGCCGATCGCCACCCAGTTCAGCACCAGCGGTCCCTTGTAGACGCCGCGGCGGATCAGCCGCTCGACCGACTCGAGGCTGTTCTGGTTGTAGCACTGGAATTCGCTCTGGATGCCGGCCGCGGTCAGGCGCCGGATGTGTTCCTCGGCCCAGCCGGGCTGCGCCGGCACCGTCATCTCCTTGTAGGCGTTGTAGACCACCGGATCTTCCAGCGAGCTGCCTTTCCAGTCGCGGTAGTCAAACTGCTCCAGGAAGTTCATCTGCGAGGTGTTGATGGTCACCGTGACCTGGTCGGGCTTCGGATCGAGCTCGGCCAGCATGTGGCGCGTGTCGTCGCTGAGCCACTTGGCCGCGGCACCTTCCGTCTCCGGCGCGAAGCTGATCGAACCGCCGACCTGGATGATCATGTCGGGCACGCGGGCCCGCACGCCGGCGATCAGCTCGTTGAACTTGGACAGGCGCTTGCTGCCCTTGCCGTCGAGTTCGCGCACATGCAGGTGCAGCACGGTGGCGCCGGCGTTGTAGCAATCGACCGCCTTCTGGATCT